>CBRGMJ010000065.1:0-6890 GCA_967797525.1 uncultured bacterium
CCCCAACCGCCGTGGGACGGCCCCAGGCCTCATCGTGCCGGCGGGTGATCGTACGATCTTCATGTTCCCGGGCGTGCCCCACGAGATGGAGGGGCTGGTCGCTGAGGGTCTCGTGCCGTGGCTTGCGGCCAAGGCGGGCGGCGGCGTCATCAAGTCGCGAGTCCTGCGGATTGCCGGAATTGGGGAATCGATGGTTGAGGAGCGCGTGAAGGACCTGATCCACGGAATCAACCCGACTGTCGCGCCGCTCGCCAAACTCGGCGAGGTACACCTGCGCATCACGGCCAAGGGTCATCCTGATCGCGTGAGCCCCATGATTGATGAGGTAGATGCGGGGCTGCGCGGTCGGTTGGGCGACGCGGTGTTTGGGATCGATGAAGAACAACTCCACGAGGTCACGGCGCGATTATTGGTCGAGCGGCAGCGGACGCTGGCCGTAGCCGAGTCGTGCACGGGCGGGATGGTCAGTGCGCGCCTCACGGACGTACCCGGCGCGTCGGCGTTCATGCGCGCAGGATTCGTAGTCTACAGCAACGATGCCAAGGTGCGCGATCTCGACGTCGCCGCGGATCTCATCGCGACGCACGGTGCAGTGAGCGCTGAGGTGGCGGCCGCGATGGCGGAAGGGGCCCGCCGGCAGGCCGGCGCGGACATCGGGCTGGCGGTGACGGGCATCGCTGGTCCGTCCGGTGGGACGCCGGGCAAACCTGTGGGTCTGGTCTACCTGGCGATCTCGCACGACGGCGCCACGCGAACCGTGGAGCAGCGGTTCGGTGGGGAGCCGGGGCGGGGGATCATTCGCCATCTTGCGGCTCAGGCGGCCATCAACCTCGTCCGCCTGACCCTGCTGCGTTCGTGAGGCTGCAGCGCATCTTCATTGCCGTCGAGACGAGCCCGCAGCTTCAGCACGAGGTTTCCACTCTTCAGGACAAGATGCGCGCCTCAGGCGTCCGGCTTCGGTGGGTCAAGCCGCACAATATGCACTTCACGCTCCGATTTCTGGGCGATATCCCGGCAGCGCAGGTTGCGCGTGCCACCGTCGCCACGCGCCAGGCAGCGGCTGGCCTGCCGCCCTTCGAGGTCGTCGTGGCCGGGTTGGGCGCCTTCCCAACATTCGACCGGCCGCAGGTCGTCTGGCTCGGTACCCGAGTGGGCGGCGAGGACCTAGAGCGGCTCGCGGCTGGGCTGGACACGCAGCTGCTCAAGGCCAGGTTTGAGCCGGATGGGCGCACGTTCCGGCCGCACCTGACGCTTGGCCGCGCAAAGGACGACCGGTACTGGGGAGATCTTGTCCGAACTCTGCAGCACTATCGCGACGTGGAAGTCGGGCGGCAGCGTGTGGACGCCGTCGCCGTCATGGAGAGCCGTTTGATGGCTGATGGCCCCGTCTACACGCCGGTCGAGCAGGTTCCGCTGACCCAGTGATTGAATAGTCCCTGGCAAGGGACCCCTACCGCTGGTATGTCGGTCCAGACGAGTGGATTTTGCAGGGTTGACAAGCGAACATTTGTTTGGTATCTTCTGCCTGTTTATTTGTTTCCTGGAGGTCGGTCATGACAACTGAGCGCCAGCGGGCCCTGGACCTAGCTCTATCCCAAATCGAAAAACAATTCGGCAAGGGATCGATCATGAGGCTGGGGGAGGCATCGGCCAGGCTTCAAGTCGAGGTGATCTCGACCGGTGCACTCGCCCTCGACCTTGCCCTTGGGATCGGTGGGGTGCCTCGCGGTAGGGTCGTTGAGATCTACGGCCCGGAAGCCTCAGGGAAGACTACGCTCGGCTACCACATCACTGCCGAAGCGCAGCGCGAAGGTGGGGTGGCGGCGTTTATCGACGCTGAACACGCGCTCGATCCGACATACGCCCGGGCCGTGGGCGTCGACATCGACAACTTGCTGCTTTCCCAGCCCGATTCCGGCGAGCAGGCGCTTGAGATTGCGGAGACCCTGGTGCGCAGCGGTGCCGTCGACGTGGTCGTGGTTGACTCAGTGGCGGCGCTGGTGCCGCGCGCCGAACTCGAAGGCGAGATGGGCGACGCGCACGTCGGTCTTCAGGCCAGGTTGATGTCGCAGGCGCTGCGTAAGCTGGTCGGCACAATCAGCAAATCCCGCACGACCGTCATCTTCATCAATCAGATCCGCGAAAAGATTGGCGTGATGTTCGGCAATCCGGAGACGACGACGGGCGGCCGGGCGCTGAAGTTCTACGCCTCGGTCCGGATGGAGATCCGCAGGACCGAGAACATCAAGAATGGCGACGAAGTCAAGGGAATGCGCGCGCGTGTGAAAGTCGTCAAGAACAAAATGGCGCCGCCGTTTCGTGATGCCGAGGTCGATATCATATTCGGTCACGGGATCTCGAGGACGGCGAGTGTCCTCGACGCGGCGACGGCCGCGGGTATCATCTCCAAATCAGGTACCTGGTTTACCTATGGCGATTTGCGGATGGGTCAGGGTCGCGACAACGCGCGCGAGTTCCTCGACAATAATCCTGAGGTGACGCGCGAGATCGATCGGAAAGTGCGTGAGGCGCGGGGGTTGGTGCGTGGGACTGCAGCGCCGGTAGACTCTCCCGCACAAGTGGTAGAATCCTCGCGGCCGATCCCGCCCGTCGCTCGGTCGGCCTCCGAGCCGGTACGCTCGGCGCCCGAGCCTGTCAGGCAGGTCGCTCGGGCAAGGAGCTAAAGGAACCCGAGATGCCTTCGGCGCCCGTCGCCATGCGCGTGGCGCAGATACGGGCGTGGCCTCAAGATCCGTCGGTCGCCGTCGTGCACGTCGAGGGCGCAGGCACGTACCGGCTTCGTGCGGAGACTGCCGCCCGGCTCGGCCTGCGTGAGGGTGCAGATGTCGATCGTGCGCTCCTCGCCCGGGTGGCCACCGCGGCGTCCATCCGCGAGGGGACGCTGGCCGCTTTGCGATTGTTGCAGCGCCGTTTGCGTAGCCGCGCCGAACTGAACGCCGGTCTGCGGCGGCGCGGCCTGTCTCCTCCGCAGGTGACGGCGATCCTTTCCGATCTAGAACGCGCCGGGTGGATCGACGACCGGCGCTTCGCGCGTCTCTGGATCGAGGATCGGATGGCTGTTCGACCCAGAGGGACCCGGGCGTTGCGGGCCGAACTGCGCGGGCGGGGCGTCGCGCCGGACATCATTGAGGCAGCGCTGGGTGGTCTGATCCCGCCCGAACGGGAAGACGGCGTAGCATTGGACCAGGCCAGGCGCAGAGTCGAGCGTCTCCGCAATCTGCCGCCCGATGTAGCCCGCCGCCGGCTGGTCGGCTGGTTGCAGCGCCGAGGGTTTGGCGGAGGAGCGATCGCGCGAGCGCTTCGAATGCTGGCAGCTACAGGTGAAGAGGGAGCGAATGCCGGTTCCGCAACGTGACCTCGGGCCGCTTCTGGCCGCTCAACTCACGCTTGATCTGACGCAGGGTAATGCGCCCGGCGTCGGGCCGGATGCCGTCGACCGCGCGCTCGCCGGACTCACCCCGCAGCAGCAGGCGGCCGTCACCCACGGCGAGGGACCGTTGCTGATCGTCGCCGGCGCGGGGACGGGCAAGACGACGGTGATCACGCGGCGTATCGCGTGGTTGATCGCGACCCGTCAGGCGAAGCCGTCGGAGATCCTCGCCCTGACGTTCACTGAGAAAGCCGCCGCCGAAATGGAAAGCCGTGTCGATGAACTCGTACCCTACGGTTACACGGATACGTGGATCAACACGTTTCATGCGTTCGGCGACCGCATCTTGCGCGACCAGGCGCTCGAAGCCGGTCTCTCACCTGACTTCAGGGTGTTGTCGCGCCCCGAGCAATTCATCTTCTTCCGAGACCGCCTCTTTGAGATGCCGCTCGACCGCTACCGGCCGCTTGGCGATCCCACGCGATACGTCGCGGCCATTCTCTCGCTGATCAGCCGCGCGAAGGACGAAGATATCTCGCCCGGCGCCTACGAGGCCTACGCCACGGCGCTCGCGGCGAACGCGGGAGGCCCGTTTGCCCCGGCCGAGGCGGCCGATGCTGCGGCCACGCACGACGAGCTGGCACGCACCTACGGCGCCTACCAGCGGCTGCTGCTGGAGTCCGGCCGGGTGGACTTCGGCGATCTCATCGTCCTCCCGCTGCAGTTGCTGCGCGGGCGCACCGACATCCTCCAGCGATATCAGGATCGCTTCCGGTACATCCTCGTGGACGAGTTTCAGGACACCAACCACGCGCAGTTCGAGCTGGTCAAGCTGCTGGCAGCGTCGCATCGGAATATCACGGTGGTGGGCGACGACGACCAGAGCATCTACAAGTTCCGCGGGGCGGCGATCAGCAACATCCTCGGCTTTACCGCCGCCTATCCCGCCGCCCGGCAGGTGGTGTTGACCGAGAACTTCCGGTCCCCTCAGTCGGTGCTGGACGCGGCGTATCGTTTGGTCCAACACAACAACCCGGACCGGCTCGAAGTGCGCAACAATCTTGACAAGCGGTTGGTGTCCCGAAAGGGAGCGGGAGCAGGAGTCCGGCATCTGCACTTTGACGCGCTCACGACCGAGACCGACGCGGTCGCCGGGATGATCGCCGACCACGTGGCCGGCGGTGGGCGATGGGGCGAGTGCGCCATCCTCGTCCGGGCGAACCAGGATGCCGATCCGTTTCTGCGGGCGCTCAACATGCGTGGCATCCCCTGGTGGTTCTCGGGAACGCGAGGCCTGTACGATCGCGAAGAGATTCGCGTCGTGCTGTCGTTCCTACGTGTGCTCGCGAGCCCCTCGGACAACCTGAGCCTCTACTATCTTGGCACCTCGCCGCTCTACCTCATCGATGCGACGGACATGGCCCGGGCGCTATCCTATGCGACGCGGCGAAACCGTTCGCTCGAGCACCTCTTCCGCAACCTCAAGGGTGTACCCGAGCTCTCGGCTGAACTCTCACCGGAAAGCCACGCCGCGATTGGTCGTCTGGTCGAAGATCTGGACGAGATGCGCCGGTTCATGCGACATCACGCGTCAGGTCGTGTGCTGTACGAGTATCTGGTCGCACGGACCGGGTACATCCGACGGCTGGCCACGTCGGGGCAACCCGGCGACGAGGCTAAAGTCGCCAACCTGGCCCGTCTGTTCGACATCGTCGCGCGCCACGGCGAGGTGGCGCTGTACGACCGCGTGCCAGAGTTTATCCGCCGTATGGACGACCTGATCGCGGCAGGCGACGACCCGCCACTGCCCGATCCCGACTCCGATTTTGACGGCGTGCAGGTCCTCACTGTGCACAAGGCAAAGGGGCTGGAGTTCCCGATCGTCTTCGTCGTGGGCTGCATTGCCGACAAGTTTCCCGCGCGCGGCCGCGGCGAGCCGCTCGAGCTCCCCGACGAGTTGGTTCGGGATCGAGAGGTCCTGCCGTCGGGCGACAGCCATCTGCAGGAGGAGCGGCGGCTGTTCTACGTGGGCATGACGCGGGCGAAGCAGACGCTCGTCCTGACGAGCGGTCGCGACTACGGTGGCGTGCGGCCCCGCAAGGTCAGCCGCTTTGTGCTCGAGGCGTTGGACACGGCGGTCGCCGATCAGACCGCGTTTCGCGTATCGCCCATCGAGGCCATTCATCGTAACGCGCCGCCGGCGGAAGCGCAGCAAGTGCTGGACGGCGTCCTGCCACCCGACGCACCCATCAGTTTGTCGTTCCGGCAGGTCGATGACTACGAGATCTGCCCGCTGAAGTACAAGTATGCGCACATCCTGCGCGTGCCGCTCCTCCGCGATCACCGCATCGTCTACGGCAGCGCCGTCCACGAGGGCGCCCTCGAGTACAACCGCCGCCGGGCGCGCGGGCAGCCGGTGACGATCGATGACCTGATCCGCAGGTATGAGAACGCGTGGGTCAACGACGGCTTCATCAGCCGCGAGCACGAGGACCAGCGGATGGAGGAGGGGCGGGTGGTGCTCCAGCGCTTTCTGGAATTCCAGCGCGCCAGTGGCACCGTCCCCACCATCGTGGAAGGCAAGTTTGCGTTCTCCCTGGGCCAGACGAGAGTGCGGGGGCGGTGGGATCGCGTGGATCTCCGTAGGAACCCCGGCCACCCACGGGGCGAAGACGTTGTGATCATCGACTTCAAGACCAGCGACGTCCGCACGCAGAAGGACGCCGATCGCCGCGCGAAGGAGAGCGAGCAGCTGGCGATCTACGCCCTCGCCTACCAGCGCCACTATGACCGGATGCCCGACCGGCTCGAACTCCACTTCCTCGGGCCGCAGCAGGTCCTGGTGGGCTCGACGACGCCGAACGACGCCATGCTGGCAGAAGCCTCCGAATCCATCGAGCGGGCGGCGGCGGGCATCAGGGCTCAGAACTTCGTGGCCACCCCAGACTTCTACCGCGCCTGCCGGTACTGCGCGTTTCAGCCGATCTGCCCCTATACGGCGCGAGAGGACTAGACCAGGTAGTCCCACAGTCGCTACAATAAAGTGATTTGGACGGTACGCACGAAGCGACCCTGAACAACGGAGGGTGATGCGCGCGCGAGGGAATTGACAACCGAGGGAGGTGTCCACCATCGACACTCCGGGCTCTTACATCCTCATCGTCGGAGTGGGCCTGATCGCATTCCTCCTCGGGTACCTCCTGCGCAGGACCATCGCCGAGGCGCGAATCAAGTCAGCGGAAGAGGCGGCTCGCCGGATTGTTGAGGACGCACAGCGGGAGGCCGAAGCCAAACAACGAGAGACCGTCGTTGAGGCGAAAGATGAGGCCTTCAAACTCAAGCGAGAAGCCGAGCGGGAGATCCGCGAGCAGCGGGCGGAACTCCAGCGCCTAGAACGGCGTTTGGTGCAGCGAGAGGAGAACCTGGAGCGGAAGCTGGAGGGGTTCGAGAAGCGAGAACGTCATCAAGCGGAGGATGAGAAGCGGGTCAATCAACTAAA
>CBRGMJ010000066.1:0-6883 GCA_967797525.1 uncultured bacterium
CGATGTCGTACTGCGCGACCGCGGCGTCACGACCCGGGGCAACGTAGGTAGGGGCAAAGACGTGTGAGTGCCTCTCCATGATCGTCAGGCCGGCCAGCAGGGCGGCGTTGTACAGCGTGGTTGAAGTCTGGCAGACTCCCCCGCCAAACGCCCGCACGAGTTCGCCGTCGTAGCTGACGGGTGCCTTGACGTAGCCGCGGTCCATCGTCCACGAGCGCACGGTTCGGTTGAACGAGAACGCCCCACCGGGCGCGATGATGACCCCGTCCAGCGCGCGGGCCGCCAGACGGGCGTTGTGCCGCTGGCCAGGCGTACGGCCGACCAGCGTCGTGGCGTACCCGGCCAGTTCGACCTCGCCGGGAGGGGCCCCCAACCGCACCACCACAAGACCGCCCACCACGACGAGCACAAGCGCAAGAGCCACGGGGGCCAGCTTCACTTGATCACCACCTTCGCGCCTGCCGACTCGGCCCGCCGGTCGGGGTGGTACATGCCCTGCAAGACCGCGGGGAGCGTCTGGTAGGTCCCCGGTGTCTGTGCGCGGAGGTTGTACTCGATGACGTGTCGCCCAGCCGGGAGCGATCGCACGAAGAAGGCGATCCGGTCATCCCGGACATCGGTCCCGGCCCACCAGTAGCGCCACTCGTCGATTTCAGCGCTGCCCCGCTCGGTGACCTCGAGTCCTGACGGAAACGGGTCCTCGAGGACGACATACGCGAGCTCCCGAGACGTGGTGATCGTCAGCCGGACGCGAACATGCTCGCCCTGTCGCAGCTGGTTGCCGGTGGGTTCCGCCTCTTCTTTCCACTCGCCCTTGTCGGTCTTCGTGGGACGCACGCGTAGATACTCGCGCGTCACGCGGATGTCGGGGCTGTCCAGCGACGGAATCTCGTCCATGGCGACGACCTGCCGCAGTTGCATGGTGTAGAAGACCCGGCTGGCGCGGCCCAAGCGTTCCAGCGTCACGGTATTGCGTCCCGGGCGTAGGGATGAGCCGGGGATCCGCAGCACGAGGTCAGGGGCGCCCGCCGCCGCCCGCGTGAGCGGATACGTCTGGATCACCTGGCCGTTGAGCCGCACGCGAAGCTCGCCACCAAGTGACGCAGCCCCGCGGTCAGTTGTGGTGTAGTCGGCGAGCGCTGACAGCGCCCACGAGGTGTTCCGGGTGCTCCACCAATACTCGCCGGTCCGGTTGTGCATCAACCACCGCACGACCTGCGGGATGCGGGCATCCTGCGGGTTGACCGCCAGCATCGCTCGCAGACCCAGTGAGGTGGCCATCGAGGCATCCCAGTCCGACACATCTGCCGTGCCCCAGTGGATCATCCCGTCCTTCGCCACGGCCCGCTGGAGCAGCGCCTGGAGCGCCGGGCGCGGATTTTGACTCAGACTCTTTGCCAGCAGGACGCGGTAGGCCAGACCGTGGGGACCCAACCCCGCCAGGCTGGTCCCGGTCAGCTCGCTCCGGACGGCGTCGGCCTGGCCCGAGAGCGCCACCGCGTAGAGCAGGAACATCCTCGTATCGGGGTCGGCCTGTTTGGTCAACTCCAGCGCGGCCTTCTGGGCTTTCTCCACGACGTCGGCGCTGACCGGGTGACCGTCGGCCTTGGCCACCGCCAGCCCGTAGAGGACGTAGGCCGTCATCCACGGGTGGTCTTCGTCGAACTCCCACCATCCCCACCCGCCGCTCTCGTGCTGGAAACGATACAGACGCGCGGCGCTGTCGCGGACCATCTGCGGGATCTGCGCCGCGAGCCCCTGGTTGGGGATGCCGGCCATGCGCAGGGTTCGCTGCACGAGCACCGTGGGCAGGAACCGGCTCATCGTCTGCTCCACGCAGCCATAAGGATATCCAATGAGATAGTCGAGCGCACCGATCGCCGACGAGATCACCGACGGACTCACGCGCAGCGCGAGCGAACTCGCCGTGCGGTGCGCCCCCGCCTCGAGGGTGAACGTCTCGGTCGCCGGCAGGTCGGCGGTGACGTCCCCGGCCCGGCCTTCGATGTGCAGCCGGCCGTGCGGACGCACCGGCACCGACATTTCGACGCCGTCGGTGTACTGACGGCTACCGCCGGTCGTCCAGGCGGTGGCGCGAATCTTCGCGGTGCCGGCCTGACGGGCGGTCACCGGCCACGCGACCTGCTCAGAGCTGTGCGGGGCCAGCGCGACCGTCTGCGTCTCGGCCCCTTCCACGGCGATCCCCTCGATCTGCAACCGCGCGGTCGCCTGTTGAGCGGTAGCGGTCTCGTTATGAACAATTAATAGGATGCGCGAGCGATCGAGTTCGGTAAACAGCCGTGGGGTGTCCAGCCGGACGAAGAAATCCTTCGCGACGACGAACGTGTGGGTGGCGCGCCCCAGACGCGTGTCCATGGTGTGTGCCACCACCGTGGCGCGCCATGTGGTCAGGTTGTCTGGCAGTGTGACGGACACCGTCGCCCGGCCGAGAGGGTCGGTCTGCAGCGCGGGCTGCCAGAACGCCGTATCGCGGAACCGGGACCGCGTGGCGATGCGGGCTTCCGCCTTGTCGGCGTCGCCGAGGTAAAACACCGCGAAGGAAAAACTGGTCCGTACCCGGTTGAACCGCCGTGGGTAGAATGCCTCGCGCAGCGCCTTCGGGTCGTCTTCGCGGATGGCGTAGATGGCTTCATCGACGACGCCGAGCGAGAATTCTGCCTGCTGCGGTTTGCCCGCCGCGTCGCGGATTTCCACCGTGTATGTGGCCCGATCGCCCGGCCCGTACCTTGCCCGATCCGACCGGATGGACACCTGTAACTCGGACTCGGGCATCGCGACCCGGATGCCGACGCTGCTCGACGACAGGCGCTTCCCTCTGACATAGAGCGCCTCGATGTATACATTCGGCCCGAACTCGCGCTCGATCGGCAGCCGCACGACCGTGCTGGGCCGCGTGATCGGGATAGTGATGGCGCGATGGATACGCGATCCTTCGACGGTGAGCAATACCGTCTGACCGATCTGCTCGGTGTTGATCAAGACCCTGGCCACGTCACCGGTCCGATACTGGCGGCGATCGGTCGCCAGCGAGAGGTTTGAGGAGCGCCCGCCGAGATCGGTCGCGCTGTCGCTCGCCACCCACATATACGATGAAGCGCGGACCGTGCGGCCACGCCCATCCACTGCCCTGGCGCGAAGCTGCACTGAACCCTGGCGCGGGAAATTGAGAGTCACCTGCGCGCGGCCGTTGGGTCCGGTGACCGCCGGCACCGTCTGGACCTTTTCCAGCGAATAGCCTGAGCGGCCGGGGGTCCATGTCCAGTAGAGCACTTCGAGCTCGAGCCGAAGATTGGCGACCGGCTTCCGCTGATGATCCTGCGAGGTCACCGCAATGCCGACCGGGGTGTTGGGCGCCGCGAGATATCCGTCCGTCTCGACGGACAGCCGGATGTCACCGGCCGCCACCCGCACCGTCTGATCCGCGGTGACTTCCCGCCCCGCCGGATCGCGCACCACCAGCGATGCGGTGAACACCTGCGCCTGTGGGGCGTCGGCTTCGTCGGGCACGTCGGCGGGAAACGTGATGACCGCCTTCCCCTGCGCGTCGAGTTGCACCTCGGCGCGGGTCACGGGCTGACCGTCGCCGCGATAGCTGGGGAAGAGGATCGAGGCGTCTTCGGCCTCGAGATCCGAGCGGTCGAGATACTCGTACGCCCAGTCCGGCGATCGGTAGACGAAATACTCGACCGTGCCGCCGGCGACCGGCGCGCCGAAGTAGAACTGCGCCGATACGTTGAGCGTGATTGTGTCCCCGCGTGTGTAGACGGTGCGCTGCGGCGTGACGGTCACCGCGAACTCGGGCTTGCGATACGCGGCGACGGCGACGTCGTACGTAGCGGTCGTGCCGCCGGTCACGAGCACCATGGCGTACGCGCCGGTGCGCGCCTCGGGGCTCAGATCCACCTGACCGGAGAATGTGCCGAGCGCGCTCGTGCGGCGCTGCTCGCGCAGTATCGGCTCGCCGTTGGGGTCGCGCACCTCGATCGTCACGGTCTGTCCCGACGGCACCGAGTAGTCGAAGCCCCGGGCGCCGTTCTTCCTGACGATCACCTTGTAGTGGATGCGATCCCCGGGCCGGTAGACCGGCCGGTCGGTGTACGCATAGATCGTGAATTCGCCGGAATGCTCGAACCGATACTCCGTCCGACCGACGACGGCTTCATCGTCGCCGCGCCGCGCCACAGCGACCAGGAAGAACTCCTGAAGGTCTTTGGCGACGGCGAGCGTGACCAGGCCGTTGGTGTCGGTTTTGCCCTGCGCCAGCGCCTTCCCCTCCTGGACGAGCGACCCCGCGCTTGCCTCCCCCGGCCGGCCGGTCGCCGCGTCGGTCACGAACCCCAGCATTTCGCCCGGCGCGCTCTTGATCACCAGGGCCGTGTCCGACACCAGCAGCCATGTCGCGACGGTCGTGTCGGCATAGGCGGCCTCGACCAGGTACAGACCGCTTCCGTGGCGGCCAAAGTCAATGAGCTTGTTGTAGAAACCTTCCGCGCCCGCCTCCGTGATCGCGTCATCGCGCTCGAGGACGAGCCTCGGGCGATCACCGGCTGGCGGCTCCAAGAGCACGTCGGGGATCTTGATGTTCGTCGCCCACTCGGCGCCCAGTTGCGCCAGCGCCTGCGCGGTCACCCGTTTGCTCAGCAGATGCGACATCCGGGTCCGGTAGACTCGCACGCGCACTGCACGCTTGGCCGTGCTCCCTTTCTCGACATATCCCCGGACCGGGAGCACGAGCCGCTCGGCGGTCGTGAAGTGACGGGTTGGGCCGGCCATCTGCAGCGATGGCCGCGCGGCTTCGAGTGCGAGCGTGACAACCGCCGTCACGCCCTCCTGGACGGTCACTTCTGCTTCCTGGACCGAGTAGGTGTCGAGAAACGCCGACACCTGCTGCGAACCCGTCGGCACTTGTGTGAAGAAGAACCGGCCGTCCGGTCCGGCTCGGACGTAGCGGACCCGGGACGTGACCGCTCCATCGGCGTCCAGCGGGGTCAGGACGACCGTCGCCCGGGGGACCGGCAGGCCCTTGCCCGCCTCGACCACCCGGCCCTCGATACGGCCGACGGGCGGTTCCTGCCACGTGGCGTAGACGAGCGCGGCACCCAAAAACAGCAGCGCAACAACGGCGGTGGGCCAACCGCGCCGGTTCATCGGTCTCCTCCTTCGCCCGCGGCCTGGATGACGGGACCTGCGGCGTTGGGCCGTGCGCGGCGGGTCAGACGTCCCCAGAGATCGGCTCCCGCAACGACGGCAATGGCAATCCCCACCAGCCACATCACCACGCGGGCCTTTTCGGCGCGGGTCTGGGCCGAGAGGGCCAGCAGCGCGTGCGACCACTGGATCAGCGGCAGCGCCGCCGCCAGCGCCAGCAGCCCGCCCCGTGAGCCTGCTCCGGGCAACGCCGCACCGAGCAGCAGACCGTTCAAGAATCCCAGCCCAGCCCGCGGTCCCCACAGCCCGAGCAGCGCGGCGCCGAAGGCGGTCGCGCCGGCGAACGTCAGGAGGAGCCGGATCGACGTTTCGGCAGTGGGATCGGACTGCGCGTCGGACGGGCCAAGAATGCCGCCTAGGATTGAGGGGAGGACGGCGCCGACGATCATGCTGAACATCGCGAGATGATCGGTGAGCGCCGCGGCGCCCAGATCGTCCTGGAACCGTTGTACGAAGACGCGATAGACGACCAAGACGGCGCCAAAGAGCAGCAACTGCACGAGGCGATCGCTCGGCGCGGTGGCGCCGCGGGGAATCCCGAGCGCGAGGAAGAGCCCCACCGGCAGCGACGCGGCGATGAGCATGATACCGATGCCGTAGCCCGCCAGCGCGTAGAAGGCCGCGACGCCGGCGCCGAGCGTCACGAGCACGCCGAGCGCGGCGTGAAGCGAAAAGCCGCCGGGCGTCTGCGGATGCTCATCGTCGAGCAGCAGCCACGCCAGCACCAGAGGAAGCGCAAACCCGATCCCGGCGGCTGCGAGGAACCGTGGTTCGTGGAGCGTGCGGGTGGCCACGGCGTATGCGGCGCCGGCGGCGATCACACATGCGAGGACGATCAGGAGGACGTCTCGGGTGACGCCGGGCGACTCGGGGGCGGCGCGCCGGCGCTCCGAGTACGCGGCCGCGATGCCGATCGCCAGCAGCGTCAGCGCCACGAGCGCGCCCAACACCAGTGCCGCCGATATCCACGGCGGCGTGACGGCCGCGGCCGACTGGCGGAAGTGTCCCAGCGCCGCCGCCGCGCAGAGCGCCGTCACGAATCCCACGCCGGACGCCGCCACGCTCTGCGCCCCGCGGTGCAGGACGAGCGAGGTGACAAGCCAGCCGGCGGCGATCCCCGCAAGCCCGTCTAGGATCGCGGGACCCGACCAGTGGACCGCGGCGACCACCGCCGCGAGCCCGGCGAATTGCATGGCGGCGACCGCGACGACGGCTCTCAGACGGTCGGAGGGCGTGGAGCGCAGCGCAAGGAGCGTTGCCAGTAACGCCGCCAAACCCCCGGCCGCAAAGCCGCGGCCCCATGCCACGGCCGCAGGGGCGGCCAGCAGGCCGAGCGCCGGCACGGTGGCCGCTGCGACCGCGGCGAGCACGACCAGAGCCAGGATCGGGAACGCCCGATTCATACGGTGCCTCCGCAGAGAACGATCGCAAAAGAAATCGCCCGCGGCTGCCGTGGTAGCCGTCGGGCGCACTGCCTCGCCTCTCAGACTGAAACCGTTCCTTTCCGCTATTGAGTTGTCTGGTTCTACATATTGGAGGAAGCCAAGCGGTTGTCAAGACCCATCGAATGCTCTGTGTGGAGATGGCGGAGGAGGTGGGATTCGAACCCACGAGGCGCAGAACGCCCAACGGTTTTCGAGACCGTCCGGGTACC
>CBRGMJ010000067.1:0-6825 GCA_967797525.1 uncultured bacterium
GGGGCAGGAGGCCGTGATGCGCAAGAGGACCTGGTGGTTGGTGGGCGTTCTCCTCGTCGCGATCGTGGTGGCGGTCGCGGTGACACGGAGCAAGGGACCCGAGGCGGCCCAGCAGCGGCAGGGACAGGACGGTCAGGCCTCCCAGGCACGAGATCCGCAGGGCGCGCAAACGCGAGATGGTCAGGCGACGCAGGGTCAGGAATCCCAGGCGCGGCCCGGGAACAATCCCCAGGCATCGCCCGGCGCCACGCAACGCCGGGGCCCCGCACCGATGGTCGCCGTTGGCCGACTGAAGACAATGGATATTCCCGCCGTCCTATCACTGACCGCGTCGATCGTGGCGGAACGCGAAGCCCGAGTGTTTTCAAGGGTCGCCGGGTACCTCGAGTCCGTCTTCGTCCGTCCCGGCGATATGGTCCGGGCCGGACAGGTCGTGGCCGTGGTGGAGCATTCGCAGCTTGACGCGCAGGTGTTGCAGGCAGAGCAGGCCGCCCTGGCCGCGCGCTCGGGCGTGGCGACCGCGCAGGCGGCGCTCGCCGCCACCCGCGCGCAGATCATCAACGCGCAGGCGGCGCGACGGAAGGCCGACGCCGATCTGCAGAACGCGCGTGCCGCGCTCGACCGCGCCAAAGCACAACTCGGGGTGGCCCAGACGACGCACAACCGCGTCTCGACGCTCTTTCGTGACGGTCTCATCGCGCAGTCGGCCGTGGATACGGCCAGAGGCGATCTGCAGTCCGCGCAGGCCGGCGTTGATGCGGCGGAGGCCCAGATCCGTGTCGTCCAGGCGCAGATCGAGCAGGCCGATGCGCAGATCCACGTCGCGCAGGCCCAGGAAACCGCCGCCGTCTCCCAGGTCCGAACGCAGCAGGCTCAGGCCGCCAGCCTGGATGCCTCGCTGCAGAACGCGCGATTGGCGCGGGCCAGCGCGACGATCCGCGCGCCGTGGGCCGGGATCGTGGTCAGCCGCGGCCTCGATCCAGGGGCGCTTGTCGCGCCAGGCGGCGGCACGCCGATCGTCAGCATTGCGGACCTGGACGTGGTGGCGGTGGTCGTCAACCTGGCCGAATCGTCGATGGGCACCGTCCGCCGCGGGCACTCAGCCGAGATCGGTGTTGACGCGTTCCCTGGACGAGTCTTCAAAGGACGTGTCAGTCGGATCGCGGGCGGTGTCGATACCGACACGCGGACCGTTCAGGTCGAGATCGACGTCCAGAACAAGGATCATGCCCTGCTGCCCGGCATGTACGCGCGGGTGCGGTTGACGGGAGCGCCGCGCGAGGCGCGTGTCGTCCCGCTGTCGGCGCTGGTGACGGTCAGCGGCCAACACTCCGTTTGGGTCGTCGTCGAAGGCAAGGTGTCGCGTCGGGCGGTGAAGATCGGCGCGGCCACGGCCTCGGTCGTCGAGATCGTCTCTGGCGTCGAGCCCGACGACACGATCGTGTTTCGCGGTACCGAGATGGTGCGGGAGGGCGGGCCAGTTCGGACGCCCGCCGCCCGGTCGGCGCCTTCAACAGGAGAGTGATGCGCGATGTTTCTCACGCGTGCCGCGGTACGCAACCCGATCTTGATCCTGATGGTGTGTGTCGCCGTGGTCGTGTTGAGCCAGATTGCGTATACACGGCTGCCCGTCGATCTCTTC
This sequence comes from uncultured bacterium, assembly GCA_967797525.1. GTDB lineage: Bacteria > Sysuimicrobiota > Sysuimicrobiia > Sysuimicrobiales > Humicultoraceae > JBGPNN01. The sequence continues at coordinate 1,643 of CBRGMJ010000067.1, forward strand.
CCGGCCATCACCGTGCCGGCCATCACGGTGGCTACTACGTACAGCGGTGCGTCACCCGAGGACGTTGAGCGCACCGTCACTTACCCCATCGAGCAGGCGCTTACCCGTGTGGCCGGCGTGCAGCAGCTGCTCTCCACCTCTCGCCGTGGCACGAGCAGCGTGCAGGCCTGGTTCGAGTGGGGGCGCGATCTCAGCCACGCGCAGGTCGAGGTCATACAGAACATCCAGCGCATCGCATCGAGCTTGCCGGCGGGTGTCAACCAGCCGTCGGTCTTGAAGTTTGATGTCTCGAACTTCGCGGTAGCCCAGGTGGTCGTGTCGGCTCCCGGAATGGATTCCCGGCAGCTCTACCAGCTGGCCCTCGACGTCATCCAGCCGCAGATCGAACGCCTTCCCGGCGTCTCGACCGCGTTCGTCGGGGGCGGTCTGGTGCGCCAGTTCAACATCAACGTCGACCCGCAACGCCTGGCGGCGGTCGGGCACAGACTTCAAGATGTGGATGACGCCGTCCGACGGTACAATACGATCATCCCCTCGGGGAGCCTGCGAAACCAGGAGATCGACTTTCAGCTGAAGGTCCCCACGTTGCTCCAAGACGTGGGGGCCATCAAGCAGGTGGTGCTCTCCGTCAAGAATGGCGTCCCGTTGCACGTCGGCGACGTCGCCGAAGTCGAGGACGCCGCCGGCGACCAGACACAGATCGTCAAGATCGATGGGAAGCCCGGGATCACGTTGTCCATCGTCCGCCAGCCGGGAGCGAATATCGTCGGCGTGGTCGATGCCGTGCGGGCCGCCGTTCCGCAGATGACCGGCATCCCAAGTGGGGTAGAGCTGCGCATTTCGTTTGACCAGTCGCGGTACATCAGGGCCGCCATCGCCAGCCTGACGCACGAGGCGCTCATCGGCGCCGTCCTCACGTTCGCCGTCATCCTGTTCTTCCTGCCAAACTTGTGGAACCTCTTTATCGTCGGGCTCGGCATCCCGCTGTCGGTGGCTACCGCGCTCGTGTGTCTGTACTTCACCGGACAAACGCTCAACGTGTTCACGCTGGGTGGGCTGACCCTGGCCTTAGGACGCCTGGTCGACGACGCGATCGTCGTCCGCGAGAACATCACACGGCACCTGGCGCGTGGCGGGGGCAAGACGGTACGAGAACACGTGGTCGCGGCCACACAAGAGGTTGGCACCGCCGTGTTCGCGTCGACGGCGACAACCATCGCCGTCTTCTTCCCCGTGGTGTTCTTGACAGGCGTCGCGCAGCGCCTGTTTGTCCCGATGGCCATGACGATCGTGTTTGCAATGTCGGCATCCTACTTCGTGTCTATGACAGTCGACCCGGCACTGAGCCTGCGGGTCATGCGCGTGCGCAAAGAAGGCGAAGAAGACGAAGAGCCGCGCTCCCTCATTGGCCGAGTCATGCATCGCGCGGAAAAGAGCAGCGAGCGGCGGCTCGACCGGCTGGACGCATTTTACCAGCGCGTCCTGGACCTGGCCCTGACGCGCCGGTGGTGGGTCGTGGGCGGCATCACCGCCCTGTTTGCCGTCTCGCTCTTCGCCGCCCGTTACATCGGCTCCGAGTTCTTCCCGACGACCGACGAGAGCCAGTTCAGCGTACAGATCCAGCAGCCGCAGGGGACGGCAGTGCACATTACGTCGGAATCGGCGGATCGGGTGGCGCGCCTCGTCCTGCAGACGATTCCGCGCGAGTATGTGACGATTGTCACGACGAACTCAGGCGTTCCCTCGACGGGCCTGGGGTTCGGGGGCAATCAAGGTCCCAACTTCGCGCAGGTGAGCGTCCGGTTGGTTCCACCGGGTCAGCGCAAAGAGTCGACGGACCAGCTGGCGGCGCGCGTCCGGCGCGCGCTCGACGGCCGGTTTCCCGGTGTACAGTTCTTTATTTCGCTCGGCGGCATCCAACGGCAGGTCGTCAACATCGGCGCCGCGGCGCCGATCGACGTCCAGGTGATGGGCTACGATCAGACTGTGGGCCAGCAGGCGGCCGCTCAGGTCGCCGCCGCCGTGGTCGCGACGGCCGGCACGGCCGATGTGCGAATCAGCCCCCGGGGCCAATTCCCCTCGTTTGCGGTTCAGGTCGACTACGAGAAGGCCGCGCTGCTCAGCCTGTCCCCCACGAACATTGCGAACGCCATCAACATGGCGATGTCCGGCAACCCGGGGACCGCCAGCAAGTTGATCGATCCGCAGACTGGCGCGCAGTACGGGATTGTGACGCGACTGATGAACCACTACAGGAGCCATCCAGAGGATTTGGGCAATGTCCCGCTGATCGCCCTGGCGGATACGGCTCCCGGTGGTGGCGCGTCGAGGGTCGGGCGGGTGCCGGTCTTGCTGCGCGACGTCGCGACGGTCTCACTGGGCAGCGAACCGTTGCAGATCAGCCGCAAGAACCAGCAGCGTGTGATCAACGTGACGGCAAACGTCACCGACCGGCCGCTCGGCGACGTGGCGAAAGATCTACGAGAACGCCTAGACCGTATTCAGTGGCCCGCGGGGTTTGCATACAACCTGGCGGGTCAGGTCGAGCAGCAGCAGAACGCGTTTGGCAGCCTTGGTCTGACGAGCGGGCTGGCGCTCATGCTCGTCTACATGATCATGGCATCGCAGTTCAAGTCGCTGGTTGACCCCTTCATCATCATGTTCACCGTGCCGCTCGGGTTGATGGGCGTCATCTGGATGCTGCTGGCCACGAAAGTGACACTGTCGATCATGTCCTTCATGGGGATCATTACCATGGTCGGCGTCGTCGTGAGTAACGGGATCCTGCTGGTGGACTACGCGAACAAGCTCCAGGAGGATGGTCTGAACCCGCGCGATGCCATCCTGCGTGCCGGCAGAACCCGGCTGCGACCCATCCTGATGACGGCGCTTGCCACCGTCCTCGGGATGGTCCCGATGGCGCTGGGGATCGGCGAGGGAAGCGAAGCCAACACGCCGTTGGCCCGCGCCGTGATCGGCGGGCTCACGGTCTCGACGTTCTTGACGCTGTTCTTGAGTCCGATCCTCTACGTAATGTTCGAACGAAAGGGACATGGGCAGGGCCGCGTCGAGGAGCTCGCGTAGGGGCGATCGTCGTCATCCGCCTGGCGCGCGTTGACCGGGGTAACTGTCAGGCGTGACGGCCGCCGCCCAACGCGATACGCGTACCGCGTCCAGACTCCAGCGCTCTGGTGTAAATGTGGTGCGCTGAAGCGACGTCTTCGATCGCCAGACCCAGCGACTTGAACAGCGTGATCTCGTCGGCCGAACCCCGGCCCGCCGCCCTGCCGATCAAGACCTCGCCAATTTCGCCGCGAATGTGATCATCACCGATCGCGCCCTCCTTCTTGGGGAAGAGAAAGTCGCCGGCTTCGTTCACCGTCGACTCGCGGCGATCGACGAACAGTCGCGAACGGACCACCGCGGCGGTGTCGAGTTCGCGCGCAAACGGCACGCTGGAGCCGACCGCGTTGATGTGCGCCCCGGGTGCGATCCACTCGCCGCGAAGCACCGGTTCGGCGGACGACGTCGTCGTGCAGATCACATCAGCATCGTTGACCGCGTCTTGTGCGGTCGACGATGTCTCGATCGTGAGGCCGTGGTGCTGACCTTCGCGGGCGGCGAACAATGCGGCGTGTTCGCGGTTGCGACTCCAGACGCGCACGCGTCGGATGGGACGCACCAAACGCATGGCCTCGAGGTGCACGCGCGCCTGCGTGCCCGACCCGAGGATCGCCAGATCCCCCGCACCCTCGCGCGCCAGCAACCCGGTCGCGACACCGCTGACCGCTGCGGTGCGGATCGCCGTCACCGACGTGGCGTCGATGATCGCAAGCGGTCTGCCGTGTTTCGTCTCGAAGAGCATGACCGCGCCCTGATGCGAGTCAAATTCCGTCCCGTGGTTGCCGGGGAACACGCTGATCACCTTCAGCCCCATCACGCCGCGGTCGCCGGCATAGGCGGGCATCGTGCCCAGAGCGCCCACGCGCTCCGGCAACCACATGACCGACCGCAGCGGCATCAGCGCCTCGCCCCGGGCGAGGCCGGCCAGTGCCTTCATCATCACGTCGATACACTCGCCCATCGGCAAGAGCGCCGGGACGTCCGCCTGGCTCACGATGAGTATCTCCATGCCGAGGACTACCTCCCGCTGCCCCGCAGGCGCGGATCGAGCGCGTCGCGGATGCCGTCGCCCAACAGGTTGAATCCCAGCACCACCATGGAGATCGCCAACCCCGGGAACGTCGAGACCCACCACTGGGCGGGGATGTAGTTCCGCCCTTCCGAGATCATGAGTCCCCACTCGGGCGTCGGCGGCTGCGCGCCAAACCCGATGAACCCCAGCCCGGCCGCGGTCAGGAGAATCCCAACCATGTCGAGGCTCACCTGGATGGTGACGGGGCTGACGACGCCCGGCAGGATGTGTCTGAACAGCAGGCGGCCGTTGCCGGCGCCGATCGCCCTGGCGGCCTCGATGTAATTCTCCTCGCGGATACCGAGGGTCATACTGCGCGCCAGCCGGGCGTAGGCCGGCCAGGCCGAGAGCGAGATCGCGAGCACCACGTTTTCCAGGGTGGGCTTGAGCGCCGCGGCGATCGCCATCGCCAAGATGAGCGAGGGGAAGGAAATGAACATATCGGTCAGGCGCATCAGCAGGTCATCCACCCGGCCACGGAAGAACCCCGACACGATCCCCATGGGTGCGCCGATCGACAGCGCGACGGCTGCCGCGAGAATGGCGATCCGCAGCGAGATCCGCGACCCGTGAATGATGCGGCTAAAGATGTCCCGACCCAACTGATCCGTCCCAAAGAAGTGATCGGTGCTGGGCGGGCGAAGGCGCGAGAAGGTGTCCGTGCGCAAGGGATCATAGGGGGCAATGGCCGGTGCCGCAACGGCGACAACGATCAACAGGCCGATGATCGAGAGGCCACCGAGCGAGAGGGGATTGCGCAATGTCCGCCAGACGCGCCGCCATGTCTGGGAACGGCCCGCGTTCGGCGCGGCGTCGTTACTCGTAACGGATCCGGGGATTGAGGAGGCCATAGGCCAGATCCACAATGAGGTTAGCCACCGAAAAGACGAGACCGATCACCAGGGTCGCGCCCATCACGGCCGCGAAGTCCTGTGAGAGGATGGCGCTGGTAGCGTAGCGGCCCAGACCGGGCCAGGCGAACACGCTC
>CBRGMJ010000068.1:0-6802 GCA_967797525.1 uncultured bacterium
GCGTGACTTGCGGCGCGATCGGGGCGTGCGCCTCGCCGTAGCCGACCAGGCCGTCGTCGGTGGTGATGCGCACCAGCGTGGTCTCGATGTGCGTCGAATATGCTGCGCGGTGCCGCCACAGCGTCAGGTCGGCGGCTCGCCGGGCATCGACGATCGGGACCTTGGTTTCGCCCCGGGCTTGGACGCCCCAAAATCCATCGCCCCAGTAGAGATCCATGTCACCCAGGGGCGCGCGCAGCACGAGCGGTTCGATCGTCGAGATCTTCACTTCACCGCCCCAGCGGTCAGGCCACCCACGAGTTGCTTCTCGAGCACCAGGAAGATCAGGATAATGGGAATCGTGCCGATCAGCGATGCAGCCATGACCTCGTTCCAGTAGGTGATGTATTCGCCGCGGAAAGATCCGAGCCCCACCGAGATCGTCCACGCTGAGTTGGTCGTCAGAAACGTGCGCGCAAAGAGGTATTCGTCCCACGCGAGGATCGCGCTATAGAGTGCGGTGGCGGCCACACCGGGCGCGGAGAGCGGTAGCGTCACGCGCAGGAGGGCCCCCAGACGTGAGGTGCCGTCGATGTACGCGGCTTCTTCGAGCTCGCGCGGGATACTGTCGAAGTACCCTTTCAGCATCCACGTGGCGAACGGCATGATGAATGTGACATTGGCAATGACCACCGACGACAGCGTGTTGATCAAGCGTAGCTGACTCATGAAGACGAAGAGGGGGATCACAAGGAGGGTCGTCGGCAACATGCGGCTGGCGAGCATGAGGTACCCGAGCGATCCCGCGCCGCGCACACGGTACCGCGACAGACTGTACCCGGCCAGCACGCTGATGGCCAGGGAGAATGCCCCCGAGAAGATGACGACGACCAGCGAATTGAGCAGCCAGCGCCCGATCGGCCGCTCTTGGAAGATCTTGACATACGCGGCGGTCGTGGCGTTCGGGTGGATGAGTTTCGGTGGGTAGACATACAACTGGTCCTGCGGCGCCAACGACGTGTTGAACATCCAGTACACGGGAAAGAACAGGACACCTACCACCGTGATGACGGCGGCATACAGGCACACACGACGGAAGCTCTTCACCACCCGGCCCTCAATAGAACTCCCGGCCCGCCTGCCGGATGAAGAAGATGCTCGTCACGGTCGAGATCAGCAAGGTGACCGCGCCGATTGCCGCGGCCAGTCCCATGCGGAAGTTGGCAAAGGCTTCGCGATACGTCATGATCGCCAATGTTTCGGTGGCGCGGATGGGCCCGCCGGCGGTGAGCACCCAGATGATCGTGAACTCGCGGAAGACCCAAAGCACCGTCAGCAACGTGGCGAGCGAGAGGACGCCGCGCAGCGCGGGCAACGTAATGTGGCGAAACACGGCGACGGGGCTGGCACCATCTACCGCGCCCGCGTCGTAGAGGTCCTGCGGGATCGCCTGCAGCCCAGCCAGGAGCATCACGACAAAAAATGGATAGCCCTTCCACACGGTGACCATACTGACAGCCGCTAGCGCGGGTTCGGGTGACGCGATCCAGTTGACGGGTTGGGCAATGAGCCCGAGCCGCAGCAACACCCAGTTCAGCATGCCGTACGATGGATCGAGGATCCACCACCAGATGTTCACGGCTACGACCGGCGGGACCGCCCAGGGCAGGACGGCCAGCATCCGTGCGAGCGTGCGGCCCTTGAAGCGCTGGTTGAGGAGCAACGCCGTGCCAAACCCAATCAACAGCGAGCAGACGACCGAGATCACGACGTAGGCGATCGAGACCCGCACGGCCTGCCAGAACCCCGTCGTATCGAGCAGCCTCGCGTAATTGGCCAGTGTGAGCGGTCCCCGCGCGATGCCCGGGCTGTAGATCTCAACACGCCTGAAACTGATGTCGATCGCGGTGAGCACCGGGTACAGCACCACGACGGCCAGGGTGAGCACCGCCGGGGCGAGGAGCAGGTAGGCAAACGTCGCCGGACGCCGCAGGGACCGCGCCCACTGGACCGTCCGAGCTGCCGGTTGGAGCGCCTGCTCGCGGGTACTCACTCGCTGCGGCCGGGCGTCGTCCCGTTACTGGCGCTTCAGGGTCTCGAGTTCCTTTTGCAAATCCTGCAGCACGCGATCGACGGGTTCGTTTCGCACGATCATCCGCTGTGCGTGCTCGGAGACGAGCCGGATGAACTCGTTGGCCTTGGTTTCGAGCCCAAACGGTACCCAGGAGACCGCCCGCTTTGCCGCATCGACGTAGACATCGAAGAACGGCAAGTCTTTCCTCTGCTCCGCGGGCACCGCTGCGTCCAACCGCGGCGCCGGCGCGCCGACTGCGATCGCGTAGCGCACCTGTGCATCCTTCACGGTGCCACTCTTGATGAAGTCCCAGACGAGGCGCTTTTCGTCTTCCGAGATCGCCTTCGGGAGCGCGACGACATTGCTCGGCCCGCCCATGGTCACCTGGAACGGTAGCGGCGCAGCGCGCAGGAACGGCTTCACATCGGGGTTCGCGCGCAGGGCGAAGCCCTGCATCCACGGCCCGTCGTTGTACGATCCGACCTTGCCTTCCATCACAAGCTGGCGTAGGCGCCCGGACTCTTGTCCGATGGGCGTAGTCCCCAACACCACATCTTTCCACCACCTGAATCCCTGGATCACCTGCGGCGTGTTTACGGACGGATTGCCCTTGTCGTCGGTCCAGCGCCCCCCGGCGCCGTAGACGAACACCGAGATGTGGGCCGCCATGTTGAAGCCCGGCAGGGTCACGATGCCGATCCCGTACTGCCCGTTCTTCGCGTCGGTCATCGCCTTGAGCGCGTCGATCAGGTCCCCAACGTTCCGCGGCACCGCCTTGCCCGCGGCCTTCAGCATCTTCTCGTTGTACACCCACGCGTAGCCGTAGTTCAGCATCAGCACGCAGTAGGTAGAATTCTTCCAGGTGCACTCCTTGCCCTGAAGAGGATGGTATGTTTTCTTGACGTCGGTCTCGTCCAGGTACCTATCCAGCGGTTCCAACCAGCCGCGATCGGCAAAGGGAAAGAAGGTCTGCGCCGGCACGTGCACGATCTGAGGTGGCTGCCCTGCGGCGAACTGCGCGATGAGTTTGTCGGTATGCTCGGCCAGCGGCACCTTGGTGAACTCGATTCGGACTCCGGGGTGTGTGCGCTCGAACGCGGTGATCTGCTCCTTCCACCAGCCCGATACGCCGGGTTCGTCTTGCTGCCACGAGGGGAAGCGAAGCGTGATCTCACGTGGGGCGGCGCCAGTCGCCGTCGCCAGCACTCCGGTCACGACGAGTACGACGAGCAGACGTGCCAGGACATTCTTCATGATGCACCTCGTGTAAGGAGTGTACTCAAGTGTACTCCTGAGCTTCGACCTGCGCATCCATCCGAGGCCGCGTCTCGGTCCACGGCCTGGCGGCCTCGAAGGCCGCGCACGCGCGCAACACCGTGGCGTCGTCCAGGCGCCGGCCGATGATTTGGAGGCCGATCGGCAGGCCATCGGATGAGAACCCGCAGGGCACCGTCGCGGCCGGCTGGCCCGTCAGGTTGAATGGAAATGTGAACGGCGTGTACCCGAACTCGGCGATGGGTCTGCCCGCGATCTGCGCCGGCGCCGGCTTGCCGGCCTCCCACGCAACGGTCGGCATTGTCGGTGTGAGGAGCAGAGCATAGCGTTGAAAAAACGTCCGTGCCTTGTCCCAGACCAGCGACTTTTGCATCAACGCGCCGGCGTAGTCTGCCGCTGTCAACCTCGGGAGTCCATCGATCATCTTTGCCAGCTCAGGATCGAGGCGGCTCTTCCACTCGGCGAGGTACGGTTGCAGGTACGTGCCTAGCCCGCCGACCCACAGCGTGTTGAACGTCGACGCCGGGTTCTCGATGCCGGGATCGGCGACATCCAGATGACATCCCAGGTCACCGGCGAAGACCCGCGCGGCCGCCTCGGTGATGCGGGCGACGTCGGGTTCGACCGGCGCATAGCCAAGCGTGGCGCTCCACGCGACACGCAGCCCCCGAAGAGTGCCCTCACACGCGGCGAGATAATCGGTGCCGTCGCGCGGCAGCGAGTGAATGTCGCGGTCATCCGGACCGACCATCGCGTTCAACATCAGCGCGGCATCGCGAACCGTGCGCGTCATCGGCCCCGTGTGCGAGAGCGGAGCGACAGCGCTCGGCGGATAGGCGGGGACGCGTCCAAACGACGCCTTCATCCCGAAGATGCCACAGAAGGACGAGGGAATGCGAATCGATCCTCCGCCGTCGGTCCCCACCGCGAGCGGTCCCATCCCTGCGGCCACGGCGGCCCCGGCGCCACCCGATGATCCGCCGGGTGTACGGTCCGGATTCCAGGGGTTCCGGCTGATGCCGGTCACCGGCGAATCGGTCATGCCTTTGAACCCGAACTCGGGTGTCGTCGTCTTGCCGAGCACGATCGCGCCCGCCTGCCGCAGCCTCTCCACGACCGGTGCGTCCTCTTCGGGCACGAAGTGTTCGTAGATCTTCGAGCCGCGCATCGTGCGCACGCCTTTGGTGAGGACGAGGTCCTTGATAGAGACGGGGACGCCATGCAACGGACCCAGGGGGTCGCCATGCATCACCGCGGTCTCGGCGACCCTCGCATCCGCGCGTGCGCGCTCTTCAGTGAGTGTACAGAACGCGTTCAGTACAGGATTGAGGGCGTGAATGCGCTCAAAGGCGGCGTCGACCACTTCAACGGGTGAAAGCGCCTTACGCCGGATCTTGTCCGCCAGCTCGGTGGCGGACATGAAACAGATGTCTGTCGAAAGCACGTGTCCTCCCGCTACGCTTTCAGGTACCTGTCAAACCACGTCATCACCCGCGTCCACGCCTGCTGCGCGGCGCCCTGGGCGTAGCGTTCGCTCGTGTCGTTGAAGAACGCGTGGTCGGCGCTGGGATAGATGACGATCTCATTCACCACGTTGGCCCGTTGCAGCGCCTCGCGCATCGCCGGGATCCCGGCGTTGAGGCGACTATCGAGCTCACCATAGACCGCCAGGACTGCCGCCTTGATCTTCGCAACGTCTGCGATGGGTGGATTCGAACCGTAGAACGGCGCCGCGGCCCTCAGGTCGGCGTTTGCCGTGGCCAGCCGCCACACCAAGCCGCCGCCAAAGCAAAAGCCCATGGCGCCGATGCGGTCGCGCCGGACGCTCGCGAGCCCCTGTAGGTGCCGCATGGCGGCAGTCATCGTCTCGACGTGTCGCTCCGGCGCGGCCTGCGCCAGGATCGTCGACACCTGCGCCGAGTCGGAAAACCGGCCCGTGCCGCCTTCGTGCGAGGCCAGATCCACAGCCATCCCGACAAAGCCGGCCTTGGCGAACCGCCGAGAGATGTCTTTGAAGTGCTCGTGCAGACCGCGGTTTTCGTGGATGACCAGCACCGCGGGGTGTGGGCCGGCGGCCCTGGGCTGCGCCAGGTACGCGATCCCCTGGACGGATCCCATCGGGAAGGTGATCATCCCAGCGGTCAGTGACGGATCGTCCGGCGGCACGGTGACCCCGGGCGCGGCCGCGGCCACCATGGCCGGGGTTGCTACCGCCGCCGTGGCCAACTCCGACGGTGTGGCTGCGAGCCCGAGCGTAGAGAGCAGCGGGATCGCCAGCGCGGCGCCACCGGCCATGATCGTGATGCGGCGCAGGAATTCACGCCGACCGAGCCGCCCCGCGCTATAGTCCTCCGCCCACTCTTCGAGGACATACTTCTCCATATCGGTCATTTAAACTCCTCCTCGTTTCGCTCTTTATGCTTTCGTTACTCCACCTGGTGGATACTTACTGTGGTATCACTAAAGAGGGAGGGCCGAGGAGCGATGCCAATGTTCAGGGTTGTGTCTGTGGCGCTGTTGATCGGAATCATCCTGGCACCCATGGCGCTCGGCGCTCCGAGCGGCGTTGCTCCGCCCTTCACCCTCGAATTGTTCACTGGTAAAATACTGACCCTGGCTGATCTAAAACGTACCGCGGTAGTCTTGCTGTTCTGGACGCAGTGGTGACCCACCTGCAACGCCGACGCCCCCGTGTGGGAGCGTGCGTACCGGGCCTGGAAGGGTAAGGGCGTGGAATTTGTCGGCATCGGCCTGTTGGATTCGCGCGACAAGAGCAAGGCGTTTGTGGATCGGCATAAGCTCACGTTTCCCAACGGGTGGGACGGTAATGGAAGCATTGCCAAAGCGTACGGGTTCTCCTATCAGCCGTATTGGGCCGTGGTCGCCAAAAGCGGAAGCCTCCTATTTGCCAGGCGCGGCCCCAACGGGGAAGATGAATTGACCTCGACGATCAAGTCGCTGGTGGCGCCGTAGGGCGGGAGACTCACCGTGACCGCCGTGGTCGCGAACGTCCGGTGGCGCGAGGGGCGGATGGCATTCGCCCCTCGCAGCTTTTCGAAGGTAGAGCGCTCCGGAGCCGAGAAAGACGCCAGGCGGACAGTCCCAAGTAGGGTCGTAGGAGGACGGCATGACCGCCATTCTCGGCATTGTGGGCCTGGTGATCGTGCTCTCGGCGTTGTTGTCACGCGCCATGGAGCGGGGGCCGTTCTCCAGCGCCATCTTCTTTGTCGCGATCGGGCTCGCGCTCGGCCAGACGGGGCTGATGCGGCTTCCTGTGGATTCAGAACAGGTAGTCTTGATCGGCATCCTCACCCTGACGCTCACGCTGTTTACAGACGCGCTGAAGATGCAGACCGAGCAGCTCAAGCAGGACTGGCGCGCGTCGATTGTCGTGTTGGGACCCGGCACGATCCTGACAGCCCTGAGCATCGCCGCGACAGCCCGATGGCTTCTGAGTTTCGAGATCATCCCCTC
>CBRGMJ010000069.1:0-6772 GCA_967797525.1 uncultured bacterium
TCGCCCAACGACCACGCGCGGGTCGCGGGCGACCAGCCGAAGGTCGCCGCCGTGGTCCTTGCCGCCGGCGGCAGCACGCGTATGGGCCGACCTAAACTGGCCCTGCCCATCCGAGGGACCCCCATGGTCCGGCGCGCCGTGCAGACCGCGCTGGCATCCCGGTGCAGGGACGTCATCGTCGTCCTGGGCGCCAACGCTGACGTCTACGAGCCGCTGCTCGACGGGCTGCCCATCCGCATTCTCCACAACCCCGATCCCACAGAGGGCATGGGCTCGAGTATCCGGGTCGGCGTCGAGGCGGTGTCACCGGAAGCCGACGGCGTGGTCATCCTGCTCGCCGACCAGCCGTTCGTCACGCCCGAGGTGATCGATCGCCTGCTCGACGTGGCGGTGGCCGATCGGAAGCGGATCGTCGCGTCGGGCTATCGCAACACCGTGGGGCCGCCCGCGTATTTTCACCGGGCCCTGTTTCTCGATCTGCTGACGCTGGAGGGCGACCGCGGCGCTCGAAGCGTGATCGAGGCCTATCCAAAGGAAGGCGTCGCGCTTTCGCTTCCCGAGGGCATGTCGGCGGATATCGATACGGTGGAGGATCTCGCCTCGTTCGAGCGAGGCGCCTAGGCCGCGGGGTCTTTAGGGGTTTCCGTTCGACGGCGGGATCACGAGGACCACATCGCTGACCGCCCGCTCGCCGAGTTCATCCGAAGGCAGATTGATCACCACCCCGCGCACGACGAGCGTGGACGACCCGCCGCCGTCCAGGTTTATCGCATCGGTCACACCGAGCCGCCGCAGCGTAAACGCCAGCTCGGGCAAGGTCATCCCGAGGCTGTGATAGGGCTGGCGTCCACCGACCACGACCAGGATGATGCGTCCGTCCGACAGCCGCCCAATGGCGGTTCGAGGGTGGCGCCGGTCAACGAACAGCGGCCGGAATCCTTCCCCGCCAACGTAGATCCCGTTCGTGAGCAGTCGTGGTCCGCCGCCCATGACGTGGCGCACAGTGTCCCATCGTGCGTCGCCCGACTCAGGTACCAGCCGCACGCGAAGCGTCACGCGATCGCCCTGTCTGAACACCGCCCGCAGCGCCTCGCGTCCCCGCCCGTGTCCGGAGAGCACGTAGCCGCCCGGCGGAATCGCATTGTTCCCACGCCCATCGGTGACCTGCTGCACCACGTCCCCAGCGACGACGACCTCCAGCCCAAAGACGTTCGTCCGCGTGGTCGGGCCGAAGACCGGGCGGTAGAGGAGGATCTCGGTGGCGCCGCGGTCGCGGTTCACCCCATCGATGCTCAGCTCCCCGTTTTCGGTCGATGCCGTGGCCTCCAGTTTGAGGGTGTCGAAGAGCAGGCTCCCGTCATCGGTCAGACCCGCACAGGTGCGCTCTTGCAGCGGTTCGCTGATGAGCTCGCCGTCGATCATCAAGCAGCCGAGCGGGTCGCCCGCGCTCGAGAAGAACCCGCCGTTGATCGCGGCCACCGCCCCGGCGCGGCGGGCGGCCGCGCTGGTCCGCTCGCGGCCGATGGCGCCGTCCCGCGCCAGCGCGGGACGCAGCCGCACCCCGGCGGTCGGTTCGAGGAGCAGCATACCCATCCAAAACGGGCCGCTGAGCGATTCGTACTCGCGCAGCGTGACGATAAGAATCGAGGACACGCCCTCGCCTGACAACTGCTGCTGGAAGGCGACGGCTTCGTCGCGCGTCGCAAAGTTACCGAGGCGGACCTTGAAGAGATCATCGACCTGTTCGATGAACACCGGTTGACCGCGGCTGCGCATCCCGTCGCCGGCGCGCCGGGCGCGGTCTTCGTCTTGGAATACGCCTACCTGGACCCGCCATACGGGGAGTGGGCGCAGTGTGCCGCGCTTCTCGAGGATCAGCGTCTCCCCCGTGCCCAGCGAGATCGCAAAGCGCAGTGTGATGCCGTGTTCGACGCCCTGCAGGTAGGCCCAGAGCAGGCTGGCCGCCGCCGCCCTCGACAGCGGATCGGATACGCGCAGGCGGTCGGAGGCCGGCTCCCGCAGCAGCGGTGGGTTGCTCAGCGCGGCCACCGCGATCGCCCCGCGTACCAGCGGCGGCAATCCGTCGACGTCGCTGAACGGGACGCGGGCATTGACCATGTACGCCGATTCGAACGTATGCCCTAGGGCGCGGACGGTGTAGACGAGCGCGTCGGCGCGCGTGATCGGCGCGCCGGGGCGAAACGCGCCGCCCGGCTGGAGGATGCCGTAGATGACGGCGGATTCGACCGGGGCCGCGAACTCGCTCGAGAGCGGGAGGTCGGTGAAGGGTGCGCGGTCCATGCGAACGACGGGAAGCCCCCGCGCCGCGAGGAGCCAGGCGATGAACTGTCCGCGAGCGACCGAGTCGCGCGGACGGAACTGCCGGCCGGCCCCAAGCCCGATGATGCCGCGCTGTACCAGATCGGCGATCCGAGCCTCGGCCCAGTGTCCCCGGATGTCGGCGACCGCCGGTTGGGCTGGAGCCACGGCAACGGACGCCGCAAGCAGAATGGCACACGCCAGCAGGATGAGGCGCGTCATCTTGAGGGAGCTATTTGACGTTTTTTCCCGTCGGCCTGCCCGCATGTTCAGTACCCGCTAGGAATTGTGTTTAGGAAAGAAGGAATATCTATATGTAGTGGCGAACAAACAGCGGACGGCAAGCTGTACACTGCCGTCCATCTTCCAGGAGAAGGAGGCGAGGACGGTGGCGAAAAAGGCGAAGAAAAAGAAGGGCAAGTAACTTCCCTGCGCTTGCCCTCAGAGGAGCGGCGGGCTACCGCCGTTCTTCTGTTTCTGGGGATGCATCGCGCGAGAACAATACCCCTCAGCACGGAACTCTCACGCCGATCCCGTCGTAGTTCATCCAGCGCCGAATTCGAATGCTGGTGGGTGACATTGCGATGGAGATCAGACGCATTCTCTGGACGATCATGTTGGCCGCACTGACCGCTGCCTGCGGGCAGTTGTTGACACCGGGTACGAGCGAGCCGCCGCCGGCGCCGGGTGTCAGCACGACGACCGATCCGACGGGCGACGCCGGAGTCTCGCCGACCTTCGACGCCGTTGAACTGCGGACCGATCGCGGCACATCGAGCATTCAGGTGCGGCTCTGGACGGTTCCAGACCCTGCGCTGCCGTCCCCGGGGTTCTTGCCGTCGTTTTCGCAGTTGAGCGGCGGCATCGGCTTCAACACCGATCTGAACAGCGCCACCGGGACGGACTTCATCGCGCCCTGTGGCATCGGGCAGGGGCTCGACCGATTCATCGATCTGACAGCGCGGAACGCCGACGGCACGTATAGTATCTTGGATGCTTCGCTCGCCGTTACGGGTACCGCGACGGTGACTCCCGATGGCCCTCGGCTGATCTTCACGGCGTCCTTTGGCGCCTTGGGGACGGCGACCGGTCGTATGCAGGTCAACGCGATCACGGGTGTCGGCACCTTCAGCGCGCGTGATTGCATCCCCGATGCGGGACAGTCGCTGCCGAGCAGGGCGCCGAGCGGCCGACACCGGCTCCTCGCCGACTAACTGAAGGCGTCGAAACCCGTGAGGTCTCGCCCAAGAATGAGCGTGTGGATGTCGTACGTGCCCTCATAGGTGTCCACGGTTTCGAGATTGGCGGCGTGGCGCATGGCGTGATGCTCCAGCGTGATGCCCGCGCCGCCAAGGATCGCCCGCGCGGACCGTGCGATCTGTAGGGCCGCCCGCACGTTGTTGCGTTTGGCCAACGAGACGTGCGTGTAGCGCATCGTTCCCTGGTCTTTCAACTGGCCGAGTCGGTAGGCGAGCAGTTGCGCCTTGGTAATTTCACTGAGCATGTCGACCAGACGCTCCTGGATCAACTGCCGGGCGGCGATCGGCCGGCCGAACGAGATGCGTTCGCGGGCGTAGGCGAGCGCTTCTTCGAAGCACGCCGTGGCGGCGCCGACCGCGCCCCAGGCGATGCCGTAGCGGGCCTGGGTGAGACACGCAAGCGCCGCGCGCAGCCCTTGCGCACCCGGCAGCCGCGCCTCGCCGTCGATCTTCACGCCGTCGAGCACGAGTTCGCTGGTGTCCGAGGCCCGCATGCTGGCCTTGGTGTGCAGGTTGGTGGCTGAGAACCCGGGCGCGCCGCGCTCAACCAGAAAGCCCCAGATCTCGTCCTCGTCGTCCTTAGCCCAAATCAATGCCACGTCGGCCATCGAACCGTTGGTGATCCACATCTTCGTCCCCGACAGTTCCCACCCGCCGCCGCGCCGCCGCGCCCGGGTCTGCATCGCGCCCGGATCGGACCCGGCGCTGGGCTCCGTCAGGCCAAAACATCCGACTACCTCGCCGCGGGCGAGCCGCGGCAACCAGCGCCGCTTTTGCTCCTCGCTGCCGTACGAATAGATGGGGTACATGACCAGCGCGCCCTGGACCGACGCAAACGACCGCAGCCCCGAATCGCCGCGATCGAGTTCCTGCATGATCAACCCGTAGGCGATGTTGTTCACGCCGGCGGCGCCGTACTCCGCTGGGAGGTTGGCGCCGAGCACCCCGAGGTGGCCCAACGCGGGGATCAACGCTTTCGGAAACTCGCCGCGCAGCCACCACCCGCCGATGTGCGGCAGGACTTCGCGGTCCACGAAGCGGCGGACCGTATCGCGGACCAGGCGCTCGTCTTCGGTCAGCAACTCTTCCAGCTGGTAGTAGTCGGTCGGGTTTGCGGCCAGCTCTTTCACGATGGCCCTCCAACGTACGTCTCCTTGATTCTATGGGAAGGCCGCGGGATTGAGGAGGGGGCGGGTATCGCGCGGGAGAAGGCAGACGTCATGCCGGGCTTTGGATTGAACGGGGCGACGACGGGTGAGGGGGCTGACCTTGAGACCGACATCCGGGTGGCCGCCGCCGTCGGGTATCAGTTCCTCGAGTTGCGCGATACCAAGATCGAGCACTACCTGGCCGTCGGCGGGTCGATGCCGGCGCTTCGTAGCCGCCTGCGCACAGCGAACGTGCTGCCGCTGAGTGTCAATGCGTTGGAAGGCGCCACGCCGCTGGTGCCCCGCGATCTCGAATCGCGGCTGGCGCGGATGCGCACCCTGTGCGAGTGGGCGCGGGCTCTGGGTGCGCCGTATGTCGTCGTGGTGCCAAGCTTCCTGCCTCCTGAAGGCGCCCCCGACAGCCACGTGCGGATGCGGGCGACGGCCGCGCTCCGCGCCCTGGCATCGGTGGCGGGGCCCTACGGGGTCGATGTCGGGTTTGAGTTTCTCGGATTCTCCAGGTGCGCGGTCAACACGCTGCGCGCGGCTCGCGGGATCGTAGAGGACACGGGCGATCCGCGGGTGGGGCTGGTGATCGACGCGTTTCACTTCTACACGGGCGGGTCCCGCATAGAAGATCTGGATGGGCTGGATGGCGCCCAGGTCTTTGTGGTGCACTTGGACGACGCGGAACCCGGCGAGCCCTCGTCGCTGACCGACGCGCAGCGTCTGATGCCCGGCGATGGCGTGATCCCGCTCACGCCACTCGTGACGCGTCTGCAGGCCATCGGATACCGCGGCGCCTACTCGCTCGAACTCTTCCGACCCGAGTACTGGGCCCAGGATCCCGCGGCCGTCGCGACCCGCGGTCTGGACAGCATGCGCCGGCTGTTCGCGCACACGGAGGGTTGATGTGACGGTCAAAGTCGGTGTCTTGGGCGCGGGATTCATCGGACGCATCCACGCGCTGGACCTCAGACGGGATCCGCGCGTCGAGATCGCCGGCATCGCGGATACGGTGCCCGCGGCCGCCGCGCGCCTCGCGGGTGAGGTGGGGGCTAGGCCCGTGGACGGGCTGAGCGCGCTGGTCGACGCGGGGGCGAAGGCCGTCTTCATCTGTACGCCCAACGCACAGCACGTGCAGCCGGTTCTCGCCGCGCTCGAGGCGGGTCTGCACGTCTTCTCTGAGAAGCCGATGGCCACATCGCTTGAGGGCGCGGCGACGATTCGCGCGGCGGCCCGGCGGGCGAGCGGCATCTACCAGATCGGCTTCAACAGGCGTTTTGCCAACGTGTACCGGTTCGCCAAGCAGCGTATCGATGACGGCCGCCTGGAGCCGCGGCTGGCGCAGATGAAACACAACCGGGGCGAACTCGTGCAACCGCCGTGGACCGGCGACCCATCCGTCACGGGTGGCTATCTGTACGAAACACCGATCCACCTGTTCGACATGGGGCGGTTTCTCTTCGGCGACGTGGCGACCGTCGCGGGCCAGGCGCGGCAGAGCGTGTACCAGGAGCCCGATGGGTTTGTGATGGTCTTCACGTTTAAGAGCGGTGTGGTCGCCTCGGTGACCAGCGTTGCGCACACGTCGTGGATGTTTCCCTACGAGCGGGTCGAGCTCTACGGCCCCCACTGTTCGGTCGTCACCGAGGAGCTCGAGCGGGCCTGGTTCAGCCCCGGCATGCGCGAAGAGGTTGAAGTCATCGACTGTTTTCAGATGGCCTTCGAGCAGAAGTGGGGATATGTAGAGGAAGACCGGCTCTTCGTCGACGCGGTGCTGGGCGAACGGCCGCCGGCGGTCACCGCAGAGGACGGGTATCGCGCAACCGAGCTGGTGGAAGCCGTCTACCGGGCTGCGCGCACCGGGCAGACGATTCAGCTGCCGCTGCCCGAACCCCCGGGCGCGTGAGCGTTCGCGTGACGTATCGTCTGCTCGTGGTCGACATCGACGGCACACTGGTCAACGCCCGACGCGAGATCACGCCGGAAGTGCGCGAGGCCATCCGTGACGCGCAGACCCGCGGGGTCAGGGTCTGCCTGGCC
>CBRGMJ010000070.1:0-6761 GCA_967797525.1 uncultured bacterium
CGACGATCGGTTCCCACGGTGTCCCGCTGGAGATGTTCTGTCTGCCTGTCATCATCACGCCCCCATCGGTTGCCACTTCGTCATGAGAGAATGCCCGCCCTTGTCGGGGGGCGCACGGGGGCAGGAGTTTAGGTCCCCCTCCCGAATCTCGGACCAAAATCACGGGCCGACAGGATGCACGAGTCGAACATCCTCGCAAACTCCACCTGAGGAGGGGGGCACGATGAATAGAGGGATGACACGACGCCGGTTTCTCGGCGCGGCCGGCGCCGGATTGGGAGCCGCTGCGCTTTCGCCTTTTCTGAGGACACTGCCGCGTCCTGAGCTCGCATTCGCGCAGGGCACGGACACATTGATCTATGGAATGGCGTCACCGTTCGATACGCTCGACGTGACGACGACGACATCGTCGTACGTGGGACGGATGGGTCTGCACATCGTCGATCCGCTGGTCTGGTCGGTGAGGGCCGGAGAGTACGCCCCCAGTCTGGCGACCTCGTGGACGGTTTCGCCGGACGCGACGGCGTACACGTTTAACCTCCGCGATGACGTCAAGTTCCACGATGGCACGCCGCTCACGGCGGAGGCCGTGAAGGTCACCTTCGACCGGATCGTCGACCCGGCCACCAAGGCGCAGACCGCGTTCAGCTTCATCGGACCGTACGATCGCTCGGAGGTGCTCGGCCCGCTCCAGGTCCGTGTGCGGTTCAAGCGGCCCTACGCGGCGTTCCTGAACGCGGCGAGCACCCCGTATCTGGGGATCATCTCGCCGACCGCGCTGCGCCGCTACGGCCAGGATTTTGGACCGGTCGTGTTCGTCTCGACCGGGCCGTTCTCGATCCAGTCCTACCAGTCCGGCCAGGAAATCACGCTCGTCCGGAACATCAATTACAACTGGGCATCCCGCGTCCACAAGCACAACGGCCCGCCCTATCTCCAGCGGATGATCTTCCGGATCATTACCGAGCCCAGCACGCGCATGGCCACGCTCGAGACCGGCGAGACCCACTTCATCGAAGATGTCCCGCCGACCGACCTGGAGCGCGTCAAGCGCAATCCGCGCCTCAACGTGATCGAAGTCCCGCAGGCAGGATCGGGTTGGTCGGTCATGTTCAACCAGCAACGACCGCCCACCAACGAACTGGCGGTCCGGCGCGCCTTCCAGCTCACCATCGACAAAGAGGGGCTCACCAAGTCCGTGTGGAGCGGCGTGCACAAGCCGGCGTGCAGCCCACTGACGCCGAACCTCTTCGGATTTGATCCTGAGACCTGCAAGAAGTACCCGCGGAATGTGGATCAGGCCCGGCGGGTGCTGGACGAAGCGGGCTGGCAGATGGGCCCGGATGGGATCCGGGTGAAGGGTGGCCAGAAGCTGCAGGTCAACTACTACTTCCGGACCGAGAACCCGAAACTGCGCGAGATGACCGCGTTCATCCAGGCGCAGATGAAACCGGTGGGTGTTGACGTCCAGCTCATCGGGCAGGCGGGCCCCGCTTACTTCCAATCGGTCCGCACCGGCCTGCACCACGTGCAGTACTGGTGGGACACGGGCACCGACCCGGGACAGATGCTTCGGATCCTGTTCCATTCGAGCAATGCGGGCGGCGGGTCGAACCGGAACAACTACCGCAACGCCGAGATGGACGCGCTGATCGATCAGATCGGCGCGGAGGGGAACCCGCAGAAGCGCCGGGAGTTGCTGAGCAAGGCGCAGCAAAAGGCGCTGGACGAGCAGATCATGATCTTCCTCACTGATCCGCCGTCGCTGTTCGCGCACCAGCGCACCGTATCGGACATCTGGGTGGATTGGGGCGGTCTCTACCCATACTTCTACGACACACGGATCGCGAGGTAGCCGAGCAATCACAACCTGGTGCGGAGTCGGGGTTCGTCCGCGGACCCCGGCTCCGCACCGTCTTGAACCGGCATGCTGGAGTACATCGCCAAACGTCTCCTGCTGACGATCCCTACCGTCGTCACGATTACGCTCGTGGTCTTTCTGATGTTGCACGCCGTGCCCGGCGATCCGGCGATCATCTTCGCGGGCGACAAGAATGTGACGCCGGAGCAACTGGCCGTGGTCCGGCTCGAGATGGGGCTCGACCGCCCCCTGATGGTTCAGTACATGGACTACCTCACCCGGATCCTGGTCTTGAACCTCGGGCGTTCGCTGTATTCACGAATCCCCGTGACCCACGAAATCGGCAACCGGGTCTCGTCGTCCGCCGAATTGGCGGTGGCCGCGTTCGCGATGGCCTCAGTCCTGGGCATCCTGCTCGGGGTGGTTTCGGCGCTCTGGCGATCGTCATGGGTCGATGTCGCCGCGATGAGTTTCGCTATCGTGGGCGTGTCGATGCCGATCTTCTGGCTCGCATCGATGCTGATCTTCGTCTTCGCCATCACGCTGGGCTGGTTTCCCGTGACGGGCGCCGGCGGCCTGAACCGGCTGGTGCTGCCGGCGCTGGCGCTGGGGCTGATCTCGTCGGCCACGCTGGCGCGGCTGGTGCGGTCGAGCGTGCTGGAAGTCCTGTCGCAGGCGTACGTCACGACAGCCCGCTCGAAGGGCCTGCGGGAGGTCGTCATCCTAGGCCGGCACGTGCTCAAGAACGCCTTCATCCCCGTCATCACGGTCATGGGCCTGCAATTCGGCACGCTGTTGTCGGGGGCGGTCATCACCGAGACGGTGTTCGCGCGGCCGGGTCTGGGCAAGCTCCTGGTGGACGCAATCTTGATCAAAGACTTCCCGGTGATCCAGGCCGTCATCCTCATCGTTGCACTAATCTATGTGTTGATGAACCTACTCGTCGACGTCTCCTATGCCTTCCTCGACCCCCGTATCCGCTTCGACTGAGGCACCGGTTCTGGCAACGGCGGTGCGCGGCCGGTCCGCCTGGCGGGACGCGTTGACGCGGTTGCGGCGGTCGCGGGGTGCCTGGGTGGGCACCGCGATGCTCGGTCTGATCGTGCTTGCCGTCCTCGGGGCGCCCCTGCTGACACCTAAGGACCCCCTCGCGGTGGTGGTTGAAGACGGGTTTCGGCCACCCGGCCCCGGACACGCGTTTGGCACCGACATCCTGGGTCGAGACATGCTGACGCGAATACTGTATGGTGGACGGCTCTCGCTGGTGACGGGGATCATCTCGGTGTCCTTCGCGCTCATGCTGGGGGTTCCGATGGGCGTCGCGTCGGGCTACTATGGCGGTCTGGCCGATCGCCTGATCATGCGTCTGGTCGACATCATGCTGACCTTCCCGGGCATCCTGCTGGCGCTCGTGATCGTCGCGGTGCTGGGCCCAAGCCTGTTCAATGCCATGATCGCCGTCGGCATCTCGGCCTCTCCGACCTACGCGCGCGTGGTCCGGGCCACCACGCTGGCGGCAAGGATCGAAGCCTACATCGAGGCCGCACGCGCGTTGGGCTGCAGCAATCTGCGAATCATCATCAGACACATCCTGCCCAACACGATCGCACCGCTCATCGTGCTCGGGACGCTCGGCGTCGCGGGTGCGATGATTTCCGCGGCCGCGTTGAGTTTCCTCGGACTGGGCGCGCAGCCCCCGCAGCCTGAATGGGGCGCCCTATTGAGCGAGGGCCGCAGTTACCTGCGCGTGGCCTGGTGGATGACCGCGTTCCCAGGACTCGCGATCATGGTCACCGTGCTGGCCATCAACCTCCTGGGGGACGGCCTGCGCGACGCCCTCGATCCGCGGCTGAGGACATGAGCGGCGCCGGGCCGGTGCGATGGGGCGTCCTCGGCGTCTCGAACATCGCCGTGAACCGAGTGATCCCGGCAATCCAGCGGTCGTCCAACGGCCGGCTGATCGCGATCGCGAGCCGCACGGTTGAGCGGGCCCGCGACGCCGCGGGGCGTCTGGACATCCCCACGGCCTACGGCGCCTACCAGGCGCTGCTCGACGATGCCACCATCCAGGCCGTCTACATCCCGCTGCCGAACACGTTGCACCGCGAGTGGACGATCCGCGCGGCTCAGGCCGGCAAGCACGTCCTCTGCGAGAAGCCGTTGGGCATCAGCGCCGCCGAGTGCGGGGAGATGACCGCGGCGTGCCGGCAGCTCGGCGTCACCTTAATGGAAGCGTTCATGTATCGATTCCACCCGCGTACGTTGCGCGTCGCCGTGCTGGCCCGCGAGGGCGTCCTCGGAGACGTGCGGCTCGTCCGCGCCGCCTTCACCTTCCGGGTACGCGATCAGGCGAACAACATTCGTCTGAGGCGTGAGCTCGGCGGCGGCAGTCTCTACGACGTGGGGTGCTACTGCGTGAACGCGAGTCGCATGATCCTAGGCGAACCCCGCGACGCGTTTGCGTTTGCGCACCTTGGCGCAAGCGGGGTCGACGAGGCGCTGGGCGGTGTCCTGCGATTCGACGGCGGCCGGCTCGCGGTGATCGACTGTGGTCTGAGCACGTCACGGCGAGAAGAGTACGAAGTCGTCGGGACTGATGGCCGATTGACGATCCCAACCGCGTTCCTGCCGGGGACCGCCGATGCGGAGATCCACCTCTCAAAGGGCTCAGAATCCTCTGTGCTCACTACGCCTGGAGTGGATCAGTACCAGTCGATGGTCGAGCACTTCGCCGGCGCGGTATTGGGGGGCCACGCCGTGGGGTTTCCTCCGGATGATGCGTCGGCCAACCTCCGAGCGATCGAGGCCCTCCTGCGGTCGGTGCGAACCGGGCGGGCGGAGCCCGTGCGCGCATGACGCGCGCAACGTTCTTCATTATTGTCGCGATTGTCGCGCTGGCGCTGGCGCCGCCCGCGGTCGGGCAAACCTCGCCCGTTACGGTCGTCCTGGAGCCGCGCGTCCAGGCCGATGTCGCGGCGGACTTCACACGGGCGGGCGATCTGACAGTCCAATTCTTCCGCGAGATCTATGCCGTCGACCTGACCCGCCAGGTCCGAGTCGTGCTGGTCCCGGATGCGACCGCATACGCCGCAGCGATGATCCGTGAGTGGAACATCACCCAGACCGAGGCCGACCGTCGCGTCCGTACGACATCCGGCTGGACCAGCGGCACGACCATCATCGTCAACGTCAGCAATACGACCACCCTCCGCGCCCGCATCTTCCTCGCCTCGCATGAGTTGACCCACCAGTATCAGATCCAGACGAGCTCGCCGGCAGGCGCCTGGAGCCTGTACTGGCTCACCGAGGGCGCCGCCGACGTCATCGGCGCGCGCGTGGCGGAACGAGGCGGAGTCGGCTCGATGGCGGAAACCAAACAGGCGTGGATTGACACGTTGCGCCGGGCACCGACGCGTCCCGACCTGAACCAGATCGTGACCGAGCCGTCGTGGTTCGCCGCGCTGAACGCGCACGGGTCGGGGGTGACCTATCGGTACGCGGCCATGGCGGGGCTCTATCTGGCGGAAACTAGAGGCTATCCGCCGTTGATGGGATTCTACGCGGCGCTCCGCGACAGCCGAGATCGGGCGCTCGCATTTCAGCGGGTCGTCGGGGTTACGCTGGAAGAGTTCACGACGGACTACAGGGCGCACCTCGATCGTCTGCTCCAGTGATGCGCGAAGGCGCCGGCGAGCGCCTACCTTGGTGGAAAGGACGCCGCGGTGAATGGTGGGTCATCGGGCAGCTCGTGCTGATTGCCGCTGTCGTGTTCGCACCGGTCCCGTGGCGGTGGACCGATGCCAGAGTCCTGTGGATGGTGCTCGGTGCCCTGCTAGTGGCAACCGGTCTCGCATTCGCCGCCAAGGGCATGCGTGACCTTGGCCCCAGCCTGACCCCATTCCCCCGCCCGCGACGGAGCGCCAAGCTCGTGCAACACGGCACGTACGCCTCCGTGCGCCACCCAATCTACGGCGGGATCATCATCGCGTCGCTAGGATGGGCGCTGTGGCGCACGAGCGGGTTGCACCTGCTGCTGACCGTGGCGTTGGCCGCCTACCTGCATGCCAAGAGCCGGCACGAGGAGACGCTGCTCATCGAGCGATTCCACGAGTATGCGGCCTACCGGAAGCGCACGAAGCGACTGATCCCTTGGATTCTCTAGTAGCAGGTCGTCAGCACGAGCGGCCAGCGCAACTCCATCAGGGCGTGCTCGTCCTGGTAGCCTTTCGAGACGGTCCGGTATGGACAGGGCAACTCTTCGTCGGTGATCCCGACCCGGCATAGCCGGCAGCGCAGATAGCCCGTCTTCCAGCACTCCGTGTCGACCGTCGGGATGGGCCAGCCGGCTTCCTCGGCCAGCATTCGACCCGCGACCATCGTGCACGCTCGATACTCGCGCTCCATCCGGCTGTCGCGTTCGAGCAGCCGCTGCGCCCGCAGACGCTCTGCCAGGTTCTCGCTGATCTGAAAGATGCCGGTCCGGATAAACAACAGGGGGATGTAGTAGTCGGCCGCAATCTCGAAATTCTCGCCGTCGCGGATGACCGACAGGGCGCGGTAATCGTCGGTTGTCGGGATGCCGTCGATTTTGCGCGTCGTCAGGAACTTGGCAAAGAGGAACGCGAGTTTGCAGAACGGCCAGTCGAAGTAGGCTGTCGGAAAGTTCACTACGAGCTGCTGGACGAGCCCCGCGCCGTCGTCCCCAAAGAGGCGGCCCTCGGCGCGCTCAAGCAGGCGCGCGGCATGCCCACCATAGCGGTCCGCAAGCACACGCCCGACCTCGTTGAACTTGGCCAGACGCTGCGGCAGCATCTGCAGGGTGACCTCACCGCTGCGCTCGTCGCGATAGAAGTTCTGGACATCGGGCAGCGTCATGGACGCGAGGTACGCCGGGTTCAAC
>CBRGMJ010000071.1:0-6712 GCA_967797525.1 uncultured bacterium
GGCATCGACCTGGTCGTCGAGGCGATGTCTGCTGCCGCTTCATTTGCGCGGTATCGCGGCAATGACTATGAGATGGGGCGCCATGGTCTGAGCGCCGTCGATCCCGACGGGCTCTCCTTCGCGTATCGGTCTTCGCAGATCAATATTCCGGCGGTCAGCAATCGGGGCCGGCTGAACTTCAAGGCGTTGGACATCCTGCTCGATCGAGGCAAGGAGCTGGCGAAAGCGGAAGAGCGCCGACAGGTCTACTACCAGATTCAGAAGATGCTGCTGGACATGGCGAACTCGATGTATACAACCGACACCACCTATTTCACGGTCGGGCTGTCGTGCGTCCAAGGTTTTCGATGGAACGGGCATGGCAACACGGAGTTCCTCGACACCTGGTTGCAGAGCGACTGCCGCAGGGCCGGCCAGTAGCTGACGTTCCGCGGAGCAGGCGCAGCGGGGGCGAGCAGAGTTGCTAGCCTACATGAGGCGTCGCCTCCTCACGATCCTGCCGGTCATCCTGGGCGTGACGTTTTTCACGTTCATGATGCTGCACCTCATCCCCGTGGACCCGGTCGTCCTAATGCTCGAGGAAGCCCCAACCGTGGCGGGGCCCCAAGCCCAGCTCACGACCGAAACCTATGAAGCCATGCGGCGCCAGCTCGGGCTCGACAAGCCGCTGCTGGTGCAGTACGCGGTGTTCCTCGGTCGGGTCGTCCGCGGGGACTTGGGCAAGTCATTTGCGACCAAGCGCGCTGTGTGGGACATGATCCGGGCGAATGCTCCGGCGACCCTCGAGTTGGCCGCCACGGGGATGGGTATTGCCGTCCTGCTCGGGATCACGCTCGGCGTTCTGGCCGCGGTGCGGCGCGACACCTGGTTCGATGCCGGGGTCATGACGTTGTCCATGGTTGGGGTCTCGATGCCTTCCTTCTGGCTGGGCATCATGCTGATTCTGATCGTATCGTTCCAGCTCGGTCTGCTGCCGGTCCTCTCGGAGCCGGGCTGGCGTGGGTTAATCCTGCCGGCCCTGGTGCTGGGTCTCAGAGCGTCGGCGGTGATCGCCAGGCTTGCCAGGTCTTCCCTGGTAGACATTCTGCATCTGGAATACATCCGGACCGCGTGGGCCAAAGGGTTGCCCGAACGGGCGGTCGTCTACCGGCACGCATTGCGGAACGGGCTCATTCCGGTTGTCACCGTGGTGGGTCTGCAGTTCGGGAACCTGCTGTCGGGGGCGGTGGTCGTCGAAACCGTGTTCGGCCGCGAAGGCCTCGGGAGTATGGCGGTCCGTGGCATACAGGTGAAGGACTTTCCGCTGATCCAGGGGACGGTGCTCGTCCTGGCGATCTCCTACGTGCTGGTGAACCTCCTGGTGGACCTATCCTATGCCTGGCTGAATCCTGAGGTCCGCCTGGGCCAGAGCGGGTGAGCGCCCCGGCGGCCATCCAGTATGTCCCCAGGCGGGTCGCGTTCAAGAACCCCGCGTATGAGGTACTTCGCCGCGTGTTTCGCAGGCCCCCGGTGATCGTCGGTGCCGCCTTGCTCGCGATGGTGATCTGCTCGGCGGTGCTCGCCTCTGTGATCGCGCCGTTTTCGCCATACGTGCAGGGCGTGGGCGATCCTCTTGAAGGTCCCTCCGCCCGACATCTCTTCGGAACGGATCAGTTCGGTCGCGATTTCTTCAGCCGTGTCGTCCACGGCGGGCGAATCTCGCTGCAGGTCGGGCTCATCGCGGTCGCGATCGGTGGAAGTGCCGGTCTGGTGTTCGGTTGCGCCGCGGGTTACGTCGGAGCGTGGACGGATGAAGTCGTCATGCGGTTCGTGGATGTCATGTTGGCGTTTCCAGGCATCCTCCTGGCGCTGGCGATCGTCATCTTGCTGGGCCCCGGCGTCTACAACCTGATGATCGCGGTTGGCATCGGCACCATCCCGACTATTGCGCGCGTCGTTCGCGCGTCCGTGCTGGAGGTGAAGACACGCGACTACGTGGCGGCGGCTCGGGCGCTCGGCGTGTCGGACGCCGGAATACTGCGCCGGCACATCCTCCCGAACATCCTTGCGCCGTTCACGGTGCTCGTGACGCTCGACGTCGCTACCGCCATTCTTTCGGGTACGTCGTTGTCGTTTCTCGGAATCGGTACCAAACCGCCATCCCCGGAGTGGGGTCTCATGCTGACCGACGCCCGGAACTTCCTCCGCGACGCGTGGTGGGTGGGAATGTTCCCTGGGCTGGCGATTACAGCTACGGTGATCGGTATCAACCTGCTCGGGGACGGTCTTCGCGATGCTCTCGACCCACGTCTGAGGGGAACGCTCTGAGTCTTGAGGGGAGGGACAGACCATCACTATGCTGACCGTGCACGCCTTGAGCGCCGATCTCGATCGCCGCGTGCTGGCGGCCCAGGCGCTCATGCGGGCCCATGATCTCAAACTGGTGGTGGCCGTCTGCACTGGGGCGCCGCAGTTCAACGGCTTTCTCCGGTACTTTACCGGCGCCGAGATGTGGGGCGGGCGCGAGTTTCTTGTGCTCCGGCCCGACACGCTGGAACGCTACGTGGTCATTCGGTCAACGTACGATGCTGAATGGCTCCGAGCGACCGCGATCAATACGCGTGTGGATAGCACGCTCCTCGAATTCCTCCCGCCGGTGCGCCGGTTCATTCAGGTTGCCGCCGAGCTCACCGGGGGAAGGGGACGGCTCGGTGTGCTGAACCTCCAGCATCTGACGGCTCCGGAATCGGTCGCGATTCGTGACGCCTTACCACATGCGGAGCTCGTGGATCTGACCGCCGAGATGAACGGCGTGCGGCAAATCAAGTCCCCGTTCGAAATCGAAGCCGTCCGGCACACGGGGCACATCCTGGCCGAGGCGATGACCCGCTTCGAAACCCTCGCCCGCCCGGGGAAGCATGCGGCTGAGATCGCAGGGAACATCGACGGTTTCCTCAAGGGCCGCGGCTGCTTCTGGGGACGCGTCACGTATGCTCGAAATTTGCAGCCGGAGACGATGCTGCCGTCACCAGAGTGGATCTTCGGGCCGGATGATGTCTTTGTATTGCGACTGACGCACGCAGGCCCACACGGCTATTGGTACGATCTGTCGCGTGTCTTTTCGTTTCGGGACCTGCCGCCGAAGGCGGCCCGCCGTCTCGAGGTCACGGACGCCGCCGTGCGTGAGGCCACGCGATTCCTCGTGCCCGGGGAGACGTCGCGTCAAGTCAGCGATGCGATCGATCGGGCACTCGCGTCTGAGGGATTGACCGCGACTGGGAGGTCTCCAGGCGACTGTCAGTCTCTCGGGACGGATCAAGGCGACTCCACTGGGGCGGAGCTCGAGTTTCGCGACGGCATGGTGGTGGGACTGCACCCCGCCGCCCGCTTGAAGGATGGGCTCGGCTTTGCGCTGTGTGAGACCTTCCTCGTTCAACCACAGGGCGGGACGGCGCTGTCGTCCATGCCGTCCTTCTTCAAACGGATTCCCGCGTAGCCGGGGGGTGACGACGATCACGCTGACACGCGAGACCTTCAAACAGGAACTCGAGCGGCGCATGACGGCGGTCCAACGGGCCATGAAAGAGCGAAACCTCAAGGCCCTGCTGGTCGCCTGTCTGGGCGCGTCCGCGCAAACCGGTTGGCTTCGATATTTGACTGGAGGAGAACTGTGGTCGGGGCAGGGCTACGCCCTCATTGACGCAGGCAGCCCCGAGCCGTTGATCCTCGTCTCACCGCAGGACATGGCCGAGTGGATCCGCACCCTGGCCCCGACATCGCGCGTCGAGAGCACCGCGGCGTCGTCTCGCGCCCCGGTCGACCGGGTTGTCGAGGCCGTCAAGAACGCGACGGGGGGCACGGGACGGATCGGCACGGTCGGGGTAGGTCGATCGATGTTTGTCAGCGAGTATGCCACGTTCCGGGCGGCGCTGCCGGGGCTCGAAGTCGTGGACATGGAAGCGGAGCTCAACCGCCTGCGGCAGATCAAGTCCCCATTCGAGATCGAGGCGATGCGCGATATGGGGCGCATCCTCGTAGAGGGGTTCTCGATCTTCGAGGAACATGCGCGCCCCGGCACCTCAGCGCTCGAAGTCTCCGGACGCGTCGAGGGATACCTCAAGGGCCAAGGCTGCGTGTGGGGTCGGGCGAAGTACTCACTAGACGAGCGTCCCTATACGTGGACAGCCGCACTTGAACGACGTTTCACCGAAGATGACATTGTCCTTTTCCAATACGTCTATTCCAGCCCGTATGGGTATTGGTACGAAATCGCGCGTCTCTATTCGTTCAAGGAACTCCCGCCCGCGACGGCCAGGCGGTTTCAGGCGATGGACGTCGCGTTGCGAGAGACAGCCCGCATGTCCAAACCGGGATGCACCTATGGCGCAATCGCGACCGCGTCGGACCGCATTTTTCGCGAGTATGGGCTCAAGGTGGTCGGCAAGCACACCGAAGATGTCCACAGCATCGGTACCGATATTTCCGACGGCCCGCCCTGGTATACGGACGACTGGGAGATCAAAGAGGACATGGTCTTGGCGCTGCATCCGGCGAGCCTTGTTGACGGCGATCTGGCGTTCTTCTTGTGCGAGAACTACGTCGTCGAGCGCAGTGGCGCCAAACCCCTGTCGCCGCTTGCGTCCTTCTACCTGCAGCTTCCGACTAAGTGATTGATCTCTTGTGGAGGTGAGCCCTGATGCCGAAGGAAGTGCTGCGGTCAGAGCGTGTCTGGGATCCGGTTCGTGTTCAGCACCCGGGGCACGCGTATGCCCAGCCCTTCTCTCAGGCTGTGAAGTCGAGGGGGCGGTCGCTAATTTTTGTCTCCGGGCAGGTCGCGCTTGATACACACGGCAACGTGATCGGCGTAGGCGACATGCGCGCGCAGTCTCGCCAGGCCCTGGAAAATCTCCAGGCGATGCTTGAGGCGGGCGGCGCCACGATCGCGGATGTCGTCAAGTTGACGGTCTACGTCACCGACATGCGTGAATTTTCCAAGCTGCAAGACGTTCGGGCGGAATTTTGGGCCGGGTTGCCACTCCCGGCCAGCACGGCGCTGGAGATCAAGCAGCTCGTCCGCAAGGAGTTCATGGTCGAGATCGAGGCGGTCGCGGTCGTCGACTGAGATGGCGCTTGCCGGCCGGGTGGTGATCGAGGAGTTCGACAGCGCGCCGCTCAAGGGAAACCCTCTCGGCGATCCGTCGACCCGCCAGATTCCCGTGTATCTGCCCCCGGGGTACGCCGAGAGTGATACGCGCCGGTATCCTGTCGTCTACTGGCTCCACGGGTTTACCGGCACGGCACTCGGGCAGCTCTACTCCGGGCCATGGGTCGTCTCAGTACCTGAATCCGCCGATCGCGTCATACGAGAGGGGGCGCCTCCCGCGATCGTCGTCATGCCTGACGGGTGGACCACGTATGGCGGGAGCCAGTTCCTGAACTCCTCGGCGACCGGCCGCTACGAGGACGCTGTCACGGACCTCGTGAGGTTCATCGATACGCGGTACCGAACCCATGCGTCGCGCGACCACCGCGGTATTAGCGGCAAGTCAAGCGGAGGGTATGGTGCGCTAATCCTGGGGATGCGTCACCCGGAGCTCTTCAGTGGACTGGCTTGCCATAGTGGAGACCTCTACTTCGAGGCGTGCTACCGAGTCTTCTTCTGGGATGCCGTGGACACCATCCGTCGGCATCGCGGACTGGCGGCGTTTCTGGAGGCCTTTCGACACGCTCCCAAGAAGACGGAGGCGATGGTCAGAGCCCTGGGAACGACGGTGGCGATGGCGATGGCGTACTCGCCGAACCCTGCGAGTCCCCACGGGTTCGATCTCCCCGTCAGTCTGGAGACCGGGCATATCGACGACGCCGTCTGGCAGAAGTGGCTCGACTGGGACCCCGCACACGTCGCCGATCGGTACGCCGACGCGCTCCGCACGATGCGGGTGATCTACCTCGATTGCGGTAGCCGGGACCAGTTTCACAGCCATCATGGTCACCGTATCCTGCACGATCGCCTCACCCGCTTAGGCGTCACGCACGAGTACCATGAGTTCGACGACGATCACACCGCCACGAACTACCGTTACGTCGAGTCGTTCCGCCGTCTCTTCCATCGCCTGCAGCTCTAGCCCACATGTACGAGGCTGTCGAACGCAATGTCCGGGCCACCTGGATGTTGTTCGTCGGGTTCGTGCTCGTGGTCGCCGGTTTGGGCTATGTCTTCGGCGAGTTGACCGAGTTCGGGTATCCCGGCGCCATCATCGGGGCCATGGTCGCGGCGGCGATTGCGTGGGCCTCGTACTACTCCAGCGACGCCATCGTGCTGGGCATCAGCGGGGCGCGTGAGGCGTCACGCGAACACTATCCCTACCTCTACAACGCGGTCGAAGGTCTGGCCATCGCCGCCGGCATCCCGCCGCCACGCGTGTACCTGATCGACGACTCGGCGCCCAACGCGTTTGCCACCGGCCGCGACCCTGAGCACGCGGCCATTGCAGTCACGACCGGCCTGCTGGACAAGCTCGACCGCCTCGAATTGGAAGGTGTCCTTGCCCACGAGATGTCACACATTCAAAACTATGACATCCGTCTGGCGACGGTCGCCGCGATCCTGGTCGGCACTGTCGCACTGCTCAGCGACTGGTTTCTGCGCAGCATGCGGTGGGGATGGCGGCGCGGCGGTGACGATGATGACCGCGGTGGCAGGGGCGGCGGGGGAGGCCTGTTGGTGTTGGCG
>CBRGMJ010000072.1:0-6663 GCA_967797525.1 uncultured bacterium
AGACGTTCTGGGCGCCCTTCTACACTGTGGCGGTGCGCAACCGCCGCGTCGGGGGGATGTTGATCGCAGCGCTCGAGCCCACCCAGCGTCCGCGCCGTGAACTGAGCGAAATTCTTCGGCCGCTGTGCGCCGGTGCCATCCCATCGCGATCCCCCGTGAGGTCTGTGTGATGCCCGATCCTACGACTCTCGTCGTCGCGGTGGTCTTCACGCTCGCCGCGCTGATCCCGTTGTGTGGGCGAACCATCCTGCGCCCGCTGACCTGGGTGTGTTTCATCGTAGGGGCGGCGACATGGTTTCTCGCCCGCGAAGCACCGGTCATCGTATGGGATGAAGGGGTGGGGCCGATGATCGGTCTCGCCGGCCCCCCGGCGTTGATCCTCCGCATCATGATTGCTGCCGGCATTGCAGAGGTCCTCAAGGCGACGGCGCCACTGGCGGCGGTGAGCCTCGTGGCCACCGATGCGTCGACAGCCATCGCTTACGGGGCGGCGGCCGGCGCGGGGTTTGGCATCTTCAGCGCGCTCCCGGTCGTGGCCCGCACCCTGCAGCTCGTCGGCTCGCCGATCGTCACGCCGTTGTCAACTGGGGTTGCGCTCATTGGATGGTTCCTGGTGGTGCTGTCGCACGTGTCGACCACAGCCTACGTGACGCGTGCGGGCGTCCGGGGCGGGCTGGCGCTGGCATTTTTCGTCGCGTGGCTGCTTCAGGTCTTCCTCGGTCTGGCCGATGCCATGGCCGGCGAGCCGCAACCGGGGTTTGGGGGCGTTGCGCCAAAGTTCCTGGTCACTCTGATCATCGCCGGCTGTCTGTTTGTGTACCTGTGGGCCGTGCGCGCGCGCGCCGGGTCGGTGGCGGTGATGGAATCGTGACCAGCGGCGCCGTGAGCGTCGATCGCCTCGGCGCCGCCTGGAGCGCCCTGCGCGCCTTCTTCTCTGACGGGATGCCGGCACTCGAGCGGGCGACCGAAGCGTTCGCGTCGGTGGAAGGCGCCGTGCGGTCGGCCGGCGATAGCGATCGCCTCATCCTCTGGTTGCTGGGGACGGCGACGGCGCTACGCTATTCACGCCGTCCCGAACCCATGGAGGTCGGGCTGGCGCGCGCGCGTGAACTGGTCAACGTCGTCGGTCGCACCCAGGACGAGACCACGACGGTTCCCTATCGCACCCTTGTTGAGGGCGTGTATCGCGATCTGGCGTGGGTCGTGCCGTCGGAGGCTGGCGCCTATCTCGAGCAGGGGCTCGAATACGCTGAACGCACCATGCGTCTGGCCAAACGCGTGGCCAGGGACGAATGGCTGGCCCAGGCGCAGGCGAGCCGCGGCGACCTGCTGCTCGAATAC
Source organism: uncultured bacterium (assembly GCA_967797525.1). Taxonomy (GTDB): domain Bacteria; phylum Sysuimicrobiota; class Sysuimicrobiia; order Sysuimicrobiales; family Humicultoraceae; genus JBGPNN01. The sequence goes on from CBRGMJ010000072.1 coordinate 1,342, forward strand.
GCGACGGACCGCAGGTCTCGGCGCAGGGCGCTGACCACGCATGAAGATGCCCGGCGGCGGTGGCCCCTGCGGGATCCGTACGGTCGGGCCCAGGCGGCGATCGGCCACGGCGACGCGCTGCTCTCGCTGGGCGAGGCCGCGCGGTCGGAAACGGTCGTACGCGAGACGCTCCCGGTGTTCGACGCCCAACACGATCGCTATCACGAGGCCGTCTCGCGCGTCTTGTTGGCGCGAGTGCTGTACGCGCAGGATGACAGTGACGCCTTGGACGAGCACGCAGCCGCCCTGGCACTCTATCGCGCCCTTGGGTGCCGCTGGGAGCTGGCCAGGGCCGAGACCGCGTTGGCATGAACCGCGCGGTCCGGTTCGGCATCGCCGTACTCGTTGCAGCGTTCGTCGCCGCGTCGGCTGTCGCGGCGCCGAGCGTGGAGGATCAAGTGTACGCTATCGCCAGGGAACTCATGTGCCCCGTCTGCGCCGGACAGACCATCGCCGAATCGAGCAGCACCCTGGCCGTGCAGATGCGCCAGACCATTCGTGAGCGTCTGCACCAAGGCCAGACGCGGGAAGAGATCATCGCGTACTTCGTGGGGCAATTCGGCGAGCACGTGCTGGCAACCCCGCCGCGGCGCGGTGTCGGGCTGTTGATCTGGTTCACACTCCCGGTGGCGCTCTGCATCGGGCTCGTGGTCCTGCATCGGTTTGTCCGACGGCCCCACGACGGTGCGCGACCTGCCCCACCGCATCCCACTCCCTTAGAAGCCGAGCAGATCGCGCGTGAGCTGCGGGAGACGGACTGATCCGCCGATGCGGATTGGCATTCTCTCGGACGTGCACGCCAACCTCGAGGCCCTCGATGCCGTGTTGGCCGATGTCGAGCGGCAGGGGTGCGACGCGCTCGTGTGTCTCGGGGACTTCGTAGGGTACGGCCCTGATCCGATCGAGTGCGTGGCGAGGCTCCGCGGGCGGCTGCGGGCGGCCGTCGTCGGCAATCACGACCGCGCGGCGGTTGGCGGTCGGCCCATCGACGACTTCAACGCGTTCGCTCAAGAAGCCATCATCTGGACACAGGCACGACTGGACGCCGAGACCCGCGACTATCTGCTGGGACTACCCGAACGGGACGAGGTCGACGGCCTGCTACTCGTCCACGGCAGCCCGCGACAGCCTGTCGACGAATACGTCGTCGACGGACGGACGGCCCGCGCGAGCTTCGTCGCCGATCCGTTTCGGATCGCCTTTGTCGGTCACACGCACGTGCCCGCGATGTTCGAAGAGGTCCGACACCGGGTACGCCTCGCGGAGTGGCTGCCCGGGATCCCCAACCCCCTCCGATCTGATCGCCGCTACATCATCAACGTGGGGAGCGTCGGTCAGCCCCGCGACAGTAACCGTGACGCGGCGTACGTCACGTTCGATGCCGCGGAACGGTCCGTCATGCTCCACCGGGTGCCGTACGATCTCGCCGCCACGCAACGCAAGATGGAGGTGGCGCTCCTGCCTGTCCCTCTGATCGAGCGGTTGGCGGTCGGCCGGTAGTCCGGCAGGACCTGCCTTTCCCAGACCCGAAGACTCTCGCATTACCCGGAGGTTTGTCGATGAGCACCCGCCGGACCGCCATCGAGGACTTACTGTCTTTTCGTCTCGTCGACGAGGTGGCGATCGCCCCGGACGGTCGCGACGTCGCCTACACGCTCCGGACGATCGAGAAGCGCCCGGAGGGCGACGAGCCGGCCTACGAATACCGGTCGCACGTGTGGGTTGTCGAGGCGTCCACCGCTACGTCGCGTCAATTCACGGCCGGCGCGCACCGCGACCGCGACCCGATCTGGGCGCCGGACGGCCAGCACCTGCTGTTCACCTCCAATCGGGGCACTCCGTCGCGCCAAGGTGCGAAGCCGCCAGCGCATCTGTGGATCATTCCTCGGACCGGCGGCGAGGCGCGGCGTATCACGCAGGCCGAACACAACCCCGCCGACGCCACCTGGTCGCCGGATGGCCGGCTGATTGCGTTCACGGGAAAGGTACCGGTGTCAAAGCCGGCCAGCGACGTCAAGATCATCACTCGCATCAAACACAAGTTCGACGGCGAGGGTTTTTGGGACAACCGATACAAGCACATCTTCGTGCTCTCGTCCGACGGCGGGCCGGCGCGTCAGTGGACCAGCGGCGACTTCGATCACCGCGAGCCGGCGTGGAGCCCCGACGGCACACGTCTGGCGTTCGTTACCAATCGGTCCGACGATGCGGACTACACGAACATAGCGGACGTCTGGGTGCTGACGATCGGCACGGGAGATCTGCAGCGCCTAACAAAGGGACAGGGACCGATCTCATCGCCCGTCTGGGCACCCGACGGCACGATGATCGCGTATCTGGGTCACGACAACGTCTGCGTCGGCGCGTCCAACACGGTGTTGTGGGTGGTGCCGGCCGACGGCTCTGGCGAGCCCCGGCCACTCACGCGGCACTACGATCGGTCGCTCATGCACCATCTCCTGTCGGACATGCGCGCCCACCCGCGTGCCGGGCGCCCGGCCTGGTCGCCTGATGGTCGGATCGTGTTCGTGATGGTCGGTGACTCCGGGACCACGCAACTGGCTGCCGTTGACGTCGCCGGAGGCACGGTGCGCTTGATGACCACCGGGCGCCGTGACATCTATGGTGAGTCGTATGACGCCGCGCGCCGGCGGATCGCGATGGTGATCGGCGATCCGGCGACACCCGGCGATGTGTGGATCGCCGACGTCGATGGTGTGACCGAGGGCCGGCCGTCGGTCCCCGCTGCGAGCGAGCGCCGCCTGACCTCAGTGAATGCGGGCCTGCTCACGGAAGTGGCCCTCAGCACGCCGCAGCGGTTTGCGTATCGTGGCGTGGATGATTGGACCATCGAGGGGTGGGTCATGCCACCCGCCGACTTCGACCCCGGCAAGAACTACCCGACGATCTTATGCATCCACGGCGGCCCGCACTTCGCGTACGGGGAGTCGTTCTTCCACGAATTCCAGGTCCTGACGTCCCAGGGCTATGCGCTCGTGTTCACCAACCCGCGGGGCAGCCAGGGATACGGGCAGACGTTTACGTCCGCCACGAACCACGACTGGGGTGGGAAGGACTACGCGGACATCATGGCCGGTCTCGATGCCGCACTGGCACGGTTTGCCTGGCTGGACAGCGAGCGGCTCGGCGTCCAGGGTGGGTCCTACGGCGGGTTCATGACCAACTGGATCGTCGGGCATACGCAGCGGTTCAAAGCCGGCGTCACCATGCGGTCGATCGCCAATTGCCTCAGCCAGTGGGGCACGAGCGACATGGCCTACCTCAAAGGCACGTGGGAGTTCCCGGGCGATCCGTGGGACAGCCCGGAGTTCTACTGGGAGCGCTCGCCCATCAAGTACGTGAAGCACATCACGACACCGCTGTTGATCGAACACAGCGAGAACGATCTGCGCTGCCCCATTAGCGAGGGCGAGCAGCTCTTCACGGCGCTCAAGAAGCTCGGCCGTGAAGTCATGTTTGTCCGCTTCCCCGACGAGAGCCACGATCTCTCGCGCAACGGCCAGCCGCAGCACCGGCTCGAGCGATTGCGGTTGATCACCGACTGGTTCGTCAAGTATCTTCCGCCGGTCGCGGTTACGCGGCAGCGGGGCGCCTTGACCGGGACGCCGGGCGGCGAGGATGGCGCCGGCGCATAGGCCGGCGGCGGACCGCGGGGCGATGCGATGCCGAAGATCTATACGAAAACCGGGGACGCCGGGGAGACGGGACTCATCGGTGGGGTCCGGGTGGCGAAAGACGATCCGAGGGTCGAAGCCTACGGCACCATCGACGAGGCCAACAGTGCGCTGGGCGCACTCGCGGCGCAGGCGGATCCAGCATTCACGGGAATCATCGCCGGTATCCAGCGGACCCTTTTTGACATCGGCGCTGAACTGGCGAGCCCCGGGGCTGCCCGCTTCGCGTCTGTGACCGCCGAGCAGGTGGATGAACTCGAGCGTCTCATCGACGGGTGGGAGGAAGAATTGACGCCGCTGCGTCAGTTCATTCTGCCCGGGGGAAGCGTGCCGGCGGCGATGTGCCATCTGGCCCGATCGACGGTCCGGCGGGCCGAACGGCGCACGGTCACCCTCGCGCGCCAGGCGGCGGTGAGGCCCGAGATCCTGCGCTATTTGAACCGGCTTTCTGATTGTTTGTTCGTGCTGGCACGAGTGTTGAACCATCGCGCCGGCGTTACCGACGTGTTGTGGAAGGGTTGAAGGGGGTCGACGATGATTCGGTTCCGACGAAGCGTCCGCTCACAGCGAGGTGTGGCGCTGATTGCTGTGATGCTGGCGTTGCTGGTGCTCTCCCTGGTCGTCAGCGCCATGGTGTTCATGACAATGGGCGAAAGCACGATGAGTTTCGGCCACCTGCACAACCAGCAGGCGCTGGCGGCGGCCGAGGCCGGCGCCTATCGCATGCTCGCCGAATTGCGTCATCGCATCGCAGTCGACGGTGAACTCTCCGACCATGTCGGACTCCCGACTGTAGCGCCGGAGCATCTCCATGCCATCTGCCGGGGGCGTTTCGGCAGGCTGCCGATCAACATCCTCACAGACTATGCGTATCCCGGTGGCATCAGCGACTGGCGGCAGTCGGGCACAACGGCGATTCTGGATATGGGAACGTCGACATCGCCGATTGTGATGTCTAACGTGTCTACCGGTGCGGAGATCGCATCGTTCAACGTCACCCTTTTCGTCCGATCATCCGAACGCACGGCGCTCGACGACGCGGACTGCGCCGGAAGCGGCCCGGATCCGCATTTTGTCATGTGGTTCGACTACGCGATCGTATCGACTGGGAGGGTTGCGAATGCCGTCAAGACGGTCTGTCTCCACAATCCCGGCGCCGACCGGTGCTCTGATTGGGTGAATGGCGGAGCTTCCTGGTCGCCGAGCCATACGGGATTCCCGGTCCTGGTACAAAGGCCGCCGATTTCGGATGGTCCGATTACGCTTCTCGGATCGAGCGAAGTATGGTTTTCCACCGGTGCGAACTTCGACGGGCCTGTGCGCACGAATGGACAGTTACGAATTGCTGGTAATCCCACATTCAACGGCCCCGTGACACAAGTTGATCCCAACATGCACTTTTGGGGATGTGGCTCTGAGATCGACATCGCTATCGATAACTCAATGTCTTCGAATTCCTATCTTCGAGTACCAGGATGCGATCTACCTACGTTCAATCGGACGGTCAGAAGTGGGTCCGAGTTTACCGTCGGGATCCCGCCAAACAGTACGAACCCTGCCCGTGCGGCGGTAGGGATGGCTCCTCTTG
>CBRGMJ010000073.1:0-6638 GCA_967797525.1 uncultured bacterium
CGTGGTGCGGGTGGAGGTGCCGTGGGGCAAAGCGGCAGATCCAAAGGTGGTCCGCGACACGCTGAGGCGGACCCCGCAGGCGAAGGCGCTGCTGGTGACGCACAACGAGACTTCGACCGGCGTGCGGAACGATCTCCAGGCGATCACGTCCGTCGCCCGGGATTTTCCGGTGCTCACCCTGGTGGATGCCGTCAGCTCCCTCGGCGCGATCGATCTCCGAACCGACGAGTGGGGCATCGACGTGGTGATTACCGGCTCGCAAAAGGCGCTCATGGCCCCGCCTGGGCTGGCGTTGCTCAGCGTGTCTGATCGTGCCTGGGAGGCGTCCAAGACCGCGCGGCTACCAAAGTTCTATTGGTCATTCGACCGGCTGCGGACCGAACTCGGCGACAGCGAGGCCTACACGCCATTTACGCCAGCGATCAGCATCCTGTCGGCACTGCACACCGGACTCCGGCTGGTCGAGGCCGAAGGTCTGCAGGCGCGGTTTGCACGCCACCGTCGCACCGCGCGGGCCGTCCGTGCGGGCGTGCGGGCCCTCGGGTTGCGACTCGTTCCTGACGAGGCCGATGCCAGCGAGGCGGTCACGGCCATGTGGCTGCCCGAGGGCGTTGATGGAAGCGCGCTGCTCAAGAAACTGCGCACCGAACACGGCGTCGTACTGGGTGGCGGCCCAGGTAAGATGCGTGGCAAGATCTTCCGCTTCGGCCACCTGGGCTACGTACCGGATGACGCGGTGCTGGCAGGGTTGCGGGCGTTGGAGATCGTGATGCCGCAGGTCGGCGGGCCCTCCGGCAAGGGCGCAGAGGTAGCCGCCAAGGAGATCCTGGCCGGCGCGCTCGCCTAGCCCAACACGCATCACCATGCTCGATCTGAAGAAGATTCGCGAGCAGCCCGAGCGGTTCAAAACCGGTCTGCGCAAACGGGGCCGGGATCCGCAGGCGATCGATGATGTGCTCGATGCCGACCGTCGGCGCCGGGCGCTGCTGTCCGAGATCGAATCGCTGCGCGCCGAGCAGAACCGCGTCGGCTCGGAGATCCCCAAACTGTTAGGTGATGCAAAGACCTCGCGCATTGGCGAGATGCGCGAGGTCTCCTCCCGTCTCAAGACTCTCGAGCCCGCGTTGCAGCAGGTTGAATCGCAACTAGACGAACTCGTCCGCGCCTTACCCAATCAGCCGGACGACAGCGTCACTGAAGGCGCTGATGGGGCGCACAACGTGGTCGTGCGGACCTGGGGGCAGCCGACGGCGCTCGACTTTGCCCCGCTCGATCACGTCGATTTGGGGACCCGTCTGGGCATCCTGGATTTCGAACGGGGCGCGAAGGCCGCGGGGTCGCGCTTCTACTACCTGCGCGGCGACGGCGTGCTGTTGGAGATGGCCCTGGTGCGGCTGGCCCTGGACCTCATGCTGCGCGAGGGGTTCACCCTGCTGGAAGTGCCCATGCTGGTGCGCACCGGCATCATCACCGGCGCGTGGGGGGGCACATCGTTTGATCCACAACAGACCTACAAGATCGAGGGCGACGACCTGGCGTTGATCGGCACCAGCGAGCAGAGCCTGGCCGCGTTCCACATGGACGAGACCCTCGACGGCGCCGCGCTCCCGCTGCGCTACGCGGGTCTATCCTGGTGTTTTCGGCGTGAGGCGGGGTCATATGGACGCGACACCCGCGGCCTCTATCGCGTGCACCAGTTCTTCAAAGTTGAGATGTTCTCATACACGCACCCCAGTCGCTCGGTCGAGGAGCACGAGTTCCTGGTCGGGCTCGAGGAGCGGTTTGTGCAGACGCTGGGGTTACCGTATCGCGTCGTGGTGCTGTGTGGCGGTGATCTGGGGCACGCGATGGCGAAGACGTACGACATCGAAACCTGGATGCCCGCCCGAGGCGACTATGGCGAGACGCACTCCTGCAGCAACGCCGGTGATTTTCAAACCCGCCGGCTGGGCACCCGGTTTCGCGACGGCCCGCGCGGCGCAGCCGAGTTTGCCCACACGTTGAACGGCACCCTGGTCGCCACCAGCCGCGCGCTACTCGCCGTGCTTGAGAACGGTCAGCGGGCCGACGGCAGCGTGGGCCTCCCGAAGGCGCTGGTACCCTACATGGGGGGCCGCACCGACCTCCGCCCGGCCTAGGTCCTTCGGGCCCGCAGCTCCGCGTCGCGCAACTCTGCGCGCCGGATCTTCCCCGTTGTCGTCATCGGCAACTCGTCGACGAATTCGATCGCACGCGGATAGGCGTAGGCGGCCAGCCGCGCCCTGACATGGTCTTGGATGTCGGCCGCCAGCGCGCTTGATGGTGCCTGGCCGGCGCGCAGTTTGATGAATCCTTTGACGAGTTGCCCGCGGACCGGATCCGGCACACCGACCACCGCGGCTTCGGCCACGGCCGGATGGGTCAGGAGGCTGCTTTCGACCTCGGCCGGACCGATCCGATACCCGGCGCTCTTGATGACGTCGTCCGTGCGCCCTTCGAAGTAGAAGTACCCGTCCTCATCCTGTCTCGCCACGTCGCCGGTCCGCAGCCAGCCGTCGTCATATTTCGCGGCGGTCGCTTCAGGATTGCGCCAATACTCCTTGAAGACGACTGGATCGTCTGTTCCCCAGACGGCAATCTCGCCCGGCTGGCCCGGCGGCACCGGGGCACCGTCCTCGCCCACTCGGCGCACCTCATGTCCGGGGAACACCTGCCCGAGCGACCCAGGTCTCACGGGATAGAGCCGGGAGCAGTTCCCGCAGACCAGGTTGGCCTCGGTCTGACCGTAGATCTCGTGGAGCGCGACGCCAGGGACCTCGCGGTCTCTCCAGTCCAGGATGACCGGGTTGACCGGCTCGCCGCCGCTCATGATTGCGCGCAGGGTGAGAGTGAACCGGTCGGACGGGTGATCCACCTGCATCGCCATCTTCAGCGCCGTGGGCGGCAGGAAGGTGTGCGTGACCGCATACGTCGCCATGAGGTGAAAGGCCCGTTCGGGATCGAACTTCGTGGTCTCGAACGCGAGCACCGGACCGCCAAACTTCAGCGCAGGAAAGAGCAGGTCGTACGCTCCGCCGATCCAGGCCCAATCCGCAGGCGTCCAATAGACTTCGCCGCCGCGCGGCACGAAGTCGAAATAGAGTTGGACGGACGGCACGTGTCCAAGCAGCACCCGGTGGCCGTGCAGCGCGCCCTTCGCCGGCCCCGTCGTGCCCGACGTGTACACGATCATGGCCGAATCGTCGGGGTGAGTCGCCAGCGGCGCGAAACCGGCGCTGGCATTCTCGATGACGTCATTCCACGTCAGATACCGGCAACCGCCGACCGTTTCGCGCACCTGGCCACGGATCGTGGGCCCGACGACAATTACTGTTTCCAGTGCCGGCAGCTGCTCGTGGAGGTCCGCCAGTTTCGGCAGCACCGATTGATCGATCACCGCGGCCCGGCAGCCGCTGTGCTCCAAGCGGTACGCCAGCGCATCAGGGCCGAACATGCGCGTCAGCGGCACGGCGACGGCGCCCATCTTGTAGATCGCGACGTGCGCGGCAACGGTCTCGATCCGTTGATGGAGGATGACCGCGACGCGATCGCGGCGCCGAATGCCGAGGCCTATGAGCGCGTTCGCCAGCCGGTTCGACGTGTCGCGCAGCGCTCCAAAGGTACATGTGGCCCGCGCGCCCGAGTCCGACTCGTAGAAGATCGCGACGCGATCTGGATCCCGCGCCGCCCATTGATCGCACACGTCGACGCCGATGTTGTATGGGGTCGGGATGTGCCAGCGAAACGCCCGGCGGGCCTCTGCGTAGGCGCGCCCCGCAAAGTCTTCCAGCCGGATCATGCGGCGCTATTTGGAATGCTTGTCTGCGACTTTGGTGGCGCCGTAGGCGTCAGGTTTGATGACCGCGGCATAGCCCGACCCTGAGACCATGCCCACGACCTCGCGGATGATGCGCTTGGTCTCGCCGACCTGCCCGACGTCGAGGTGGATCTCGACCGGAAGCTTGGACAGACCGTTGCGCGCCAGGTCGGTAGTGATCAGGTGGGCAATCTCCAACGAGAGCGATGTCTCAAAGAGGATGCGCTGCCGGAGACTCTCGATCTTGCGGTTGCGGAACTTGCGATAAAAATACCGGCCGCCGTGGCCCACGCGGTGGGCGATCACCGCGGTGACGAACGTCGTATCGTCCGAGAGGAGCGAATCGGTGCCAATAATCAAGTGATACTGCTGGTCGGGCTCAGCTTTCATGTAGCCGACCAGCTGCCTGAACATCTGCTCGAATGATAGACGCCCCTGCGTGGGGCTGATAAACTCCACCGCGCGTTGCCTCCGATTCAGTATACGTCCGGGGCCAGCATGAGGACAAGGCAGGGTCGGGGGGCCTTCAACTCACCGCCACCCCTGCCCCACCCATCGCAGTTCCTGCGCCTTCGGATCCCTCAGTGCTGGATCCACCCGCCGCAGATACGCCGCCATCGCCCCGCCATGATGCTGGATGTGCCGGATGTTGTAGATGTGCAGCTCACCCCGGGTCATTCCCTTCCTCCACGAGAATCCGCTTGGCCCGTGCAGCGTCTCTTCCGTTTCCGCCTCCACCGACTCCTTGATCTTCTGCCGGCAGATCTTCACGTACTCGAGCGTCTCTTCCTTGCTCAGGCCCGCACACAATGTCGGCCCGCGTTCATCCCCGCCGCGCTGATGAAGCTCACGCAGCTCGAAAGCCTCGTTGTTGGGTGAGAGGTACAGATCGGTGAAAAAAAGCGTGTGATAGGCAATCTGCCGAAAGGTGAGGTTGGCAATCTTGCCTTCCCAATAGTCGTCCGCACACGCCGTCACACAATCGTTGAACATGCACAGCGCGGCCTCGTACTGGTTCTGAAGAATCTGCTTCAGGAAATCGACCATCTTCCCCCCTACAGGCGAATCAGGTACACGATGTAAGAATAAATCAGCGAGACCACTCCCACAATAATCCACCTGCGATCAATCTAAGCATGACAAGGCAGGGTCGCCCCAGACCCGCGCAGAAGGCTCCCGCTGCGGGCCGCGCTGCTGGCGGCTCGACGCAAAGGAGGGAGTACGGATGACGACCCATCGTACCTTTCGCATCGCGGCCGCTGCCCTCGTGCTGGTCGTCCTGGTCTTTCAGGCCGGGGCGAGTCTGCAGGCCGGGGCGGCCAAGAAGCTAGAAATCTTCTCCTGGTGGACCGCCGGTGGAGAGGCCGACGGTCTCAACGCCATGTTCGGGATTTACAAGACGCGCTATCCCGGCGTCGAGATCATCAACGCGACCGTCGCGGGCGGCGCCGGCACAAACGCCAAGGCCGTCTTGAAAACACGGATGCAGGGCGGTGACCCACCGGACTCGTTCCAGGTGCACGGCGGGGCCGAACTGGTCGATACTTGGGTGAAACCCGGCCTGCTGGAGCCGATCAGCGCCGTCTACAAGAGCGAAGGCTGGATGAACATCATGCCCAAGGATCTCGTCGACATGATCAGCTCGCAGGGCGAACAGTACGCCGTGCCGGTCAACGTCCACCGGGGCAACGTCCTCTGGTACAACAAGAAGATCTTTGACGACAACAAGCTCAAGCCGCCGGCAACCTGGGAGGAGTTCTTCAAGGTCGCGGAGGCGCTCAAGGCCAAGGGCATCGCGCCGCTGGCGCTGGGCGACAAGAACAAATGGGAGGCCGCCCACCTGTTCGAGGACATCCTGCTGGCCACGCTGGGCGTGGAAGGGTACCGAGGCCTCTGGACCGGCAAGACCGCCTGGGAAGGCGATGGCGTCAGGCGCGCCCTCGACGCGTACGCGAAGATCCTGGCGCATGTCAACACCGATCATGCGGCAGGCACGTGGGACTCCGCGTCGCAGATGCTGATCGACCGTAAGGCCGCGATGAACATTATGGGGGACTGGGCGGCCGGCTACTTCACCTCCAAAGGATGGAAACCCACAGCCGATTATGGGTTTGCCCCGGCGCCCGGCACGATCGGCGTGTTTGTCGTTGTCACCGATACCTTTGGTCTGCCCAAGAAAGTGCCGCACCGTGAGGAGGCGCTGAACTGGCTGAAGGTGGCCGGGTCGAAGGCCGGCCAGGAAGCCTTCAACCCGCTCAAGGGGTCGATCTGCGCCCGCACCGACTGCGATGCCAAGAAGTTCGACGTCTATCTGCAATCGTCGGCCAAGGATTTCGCCAGGGACAAGCTGGTGCCCAGCGAGGTCCACGGTTCGGCGGCGCCAGAAGGTTTTGCGACGGCTTTCAACGACATCGTGAATCTGTTTGTCACCAACAAGGACATAAAGGCGGCGCAAAAGGCCCTGCAGAAGGCCTGCGTCGACAACAAGATGTGCAAGTAAGGGTTGCGTAGCGCCAGCGATCGCGCTCTGCCGTTTCTGATCGTCCTGCCGTCGGTGATCGCCGTCGGAGTCTTTGTCTATGGCTTCATCGGGTGGACGGTCCTTGCGTCCCTGACAAACTGGAACAGCGTCCTCCCCGATCTTTCGTTCGCCGGGTTGCGCAACTACATCAACTTGTTCGACACGACACGCTTCCAAATCGACTTGCGCAACACGGCGGTCTTTACGGTCACGTTCCTGGTCGGCTGCCTGAGTCTCGGGCTCCTGCTGGCCATCCTGCTGGATCAGCGGCTCCGAGGCGAA
>CBRGMJ010000074.1:0-6618 GCA_967797525.1 uncultured bacterium
GATGTCCAACGAATCCTACTATGCCGCCCAGAAGGCCGTCCGCTCGATGGGCACCAGCTCCATCGACAACGCGGCGCGCGTCTGCCACGCGCCAAGCACGTTTGGATTGAAGCAGGCGCTCGGCGTCGCCGCCACGACGTGTTCCTATACCGACTGGATCGGCGCCGATTTGATCGTGTTCATTGGGTCGAACGTCGCCAACAATCAGCCGGTGGCGATGAAGTATCTGTACCACGCGCGAAAGGCCGGGACGAAGGTGGTGTGCATCAACAGCTACCGCGAGCCCGGCATGGAGCGGTACTGGGTGCCATCCGTGCTCGAAAGCGCGCTGTTTGGCACGAAGATGACGGATCGCTTCTTTCTTGTGAACGTCGGCGGGGATATCGCCTTCCTCACCGGCGCGATCAGGTCGATGATCGACCACGAGTGGGTCGATCGCGACTTTGTTGATCGCCACACTACGGGGTTCGACGAGCTGCGGGCCGCGGTGAACGGGCACTCCTGGGACGACCTGGAACGGCAGAGCGGTTCCGCGCGCGAGGACATGTTGGAGTTTGCGCAGATGGTGGGCCACGCGAAGACGGCCGTGTTGGTCTGGTCGATGGGCGTGACACAGCACGAGTTCGGTGAGGACAACGTTCGGGCGATCATCAACCTCGGTCTCCTCCGGGGTTTCGTGGGCAGAGAGCGGTGCGGGCTGATGCCGATTCGCGGCCACTCGGGCGTTCAGGGTGGCGCCGAGATGGGCGCGTATGCCACCGTGCTGCCCGGCGGGCTGCCCTTTGCGGCGGACCACGTGCAACGGTTCTCAGACTTGTGGGGGTTTCCGGTACCCGCTCGCCGCGGGATGACCGCGCCCGAGATGATCGATGCGGCGTCCGAGGGGCGTCTCGACCTGCTCTTCGCGGTGGGCGGGAACTTCATGGAAGTGCTGCCCGATCCCGCGCACGCGCGCGCGGCGTTGGGACGGGTGCCGGTGCGCGCGCATATGGACATCGTCCTGTCGACGCAGATGCTGCTCGATCCTGCCGACGTGGTTGTGCTGCTGCCCGCGGCAACGCGCTACGAGACACCGGGCGGTGTGACCGAGACAAGCACGGAGCGCCGCGTCATTTTTAGCCCCGAGATTCCGGGGCGCCGCATCGGCGAGGCGAGGCCCGAATGGGACGTGTTCATGGATCTGGCGCGCCGCGTCCGGCCCGATCTGGCTGATCGGCTGCGGTTTCAGGGGACGCCGGCTATTCGGGAGGAGATCGCGCGCGCGATCCCCTTCTATGACGGCGTCCAACGGTTGTCCAGGGCCGGCGACTCGTTCCAGTACGGCGGACCGCACCTCTGCGCCGGCTGGCAGTTTCCAACCCCCGACGGGAAGGCCCATTTCACGCTGGTGCCCCTCCCGGCGCGACACGTCCCCGACGGCGCCTTTGTCGTTGCGACGAGGCGGGGCAAGCAGTTCAACAGCATGGTGCAGGAGCGACAGGACGCGTTGACCGGCGCGGCGCGCGAGGCCGTCCTGATGAGTCGCGAGGATGCCGATCGGTTGGGGCTGAAGGACGCCGACACGGTTGTGCTGCGCAGCGGGACCGGCGAGTTCCGCGGCCACGTGCGCATCGCCCCGATGAGGCCGGGGAATCTGGAAGTGCACTGGCCCGAAGGGAACGTGCTGATCGACCGCCGGCGGCGCTCGCCCGAGGCCCATATCCCCGACTACAATGCGGTCGTCTGGGTGGAGAGGATCGATGGCCAGGTCCGGTAGCAAGAGTCCCATGGATCTGTGGAGTGTGGCGGGCGCCCGCGTGCAACAACGGTCCGACCAGGTGGCGACCGAGGAGCCGTTGGAGATCCGGCTGCTGGCCGGGTCGCAACGCCGCACGGTGGCGGTGACGATGCGTACACCCGGGCACGACTTCGAACTGGCCGCCGGGTTTCTGTTCGCCGAAGGAGTACTCGCATCGCGCGACCAGGTGCACCGCATCACCTACTGCACTGATCCCGAGGTCGACGCCGACCAGCACTACAACATCGTCCAGGTGGCGTTGCGTGGGCGCGAGCTTCCGGATCTGGCCGTGCTCGAACGGCACTTCTACACCACGAGCGCATGTGGTGTCTGTGGGAAGGCCAGCCTCGAGGCCCTACGCGTGCGCGGATGCCGGCCGGTCCCGCCGGGTCCGCAGGTGACGCCAGAGCTCGTCGCCGGTCTCGCCGAAAAGCTGAAGGCTGCGCAGGGATTGTTTCGCACGACCGGCGGGTTGCACGCTGCTGCACTGTTCGACCGCACCGGGACGCTCGTTGCCCTGCGAGAGGACGTTGGGCGGCACAACGCCCTGGACAAACTGGTCGGGTGGGCATTCTTGGAGGGGCGCCTGCCGCTGCACGATCACCTCGTCATGGTCAGCGGCCGGGCGTCGTTTGAGCTCGTGCAGAAGAGCCTGGTGGCGGGCGTCCCGCTGCTCTGCGCGGTCTCGGCGCCGAGCAGCCTGGCGGTGGATCTTGCGCGAGAGTTTGGCATGACGCTTCTGGGATTCCTCAGGGGCGACCGGTTCAACATCTACGCCGGACGCGAGCGCATCCGCCTCGAATCCCAGGTGTCCGGCAGCTAAGTCTTCTCCAACATTTCACGCGCCAGCTCGAGATCCTCCGGTGTGTTGACGTTAAGAAACGACTGCAGATCCGGATCCCACGTCCGGAGTTGCTCGTCCTTGACATAGAGCACACGCAGACCAGGCGCGTCGAGGAGTTCCCGCAGCGACCTGCCGCCGGCGTCGAAGACCGCTTCCGCCACCCTACCTGCCGCACGGGCGTAGATGGCGCAATGGGGCTGCGGGAGCCCGCTGACCTCTGGTATCACCGCGTCCCACCCCGCGCGTAGCGTGAGGAGACCCGACAGCAACGCCGGTTCGACAAACGGCAGATCGGCGGCGACGACGGCCGCACAAGACGCGGCACCGGCGCGCGGTGCGGCGACCGCCCCGAGCCCGGTGATGAGCCCGCCGAGCGGTCCGCTGCCCGGCCATCGGTCGGCGGTGACCTGCGCGCCACAATCGGGATACTCATCCGTCGTGCGCGCCACGACGACGACCGGCTGGCAGGCGGAGGCGACGCGCCCGATGACGTGCGCGAGCAGCGTGCGGTCGCCCAAGATCAGCCGGCTCTTGTCCGCGCCCATGCGGCGGCTCGATCCACCGGCAAGGATGATCCCGGCGGGCCGCGAAGTCATCGACGTCTGAACCCCACCGTGAAACCGCTTCGCGGGCACTTGCCCCTCCTGGTCCTGCTCTCGTCCGGACGCTGTGTCGCATTCATGGCCCGGCTGAGCATCGTCCCGTTCTATCCAGAATTGATGGCACGGTTTGGCACCAGCTATACGGGCGCCGGCACCCTCTTCTCAGCGTTCTTCCTCGGATACTCCGCGTCCTTGATTCCCGCGGGGTCTGCCGCCGACCACGCTAACCCGCGCCGCCAGTTCACGATCGGTCTGATCCTGATGGGGTGCACCGCCGCGGTGGTGGCGCTCACGTCGTCCTACCCGCTCGCACTGGCGGCACGTGTGCTCGCCGGCGCCGCCGTGGCCATGACGTTTACCGCGTCGCTCAAGCTCGTGGCCGTCCGGTTCACCCGAGATATCCGCGGCAAAGCGGTCGGGGTGATGGACACGGCGACCGGTCTCGGCACGCTGGTGGCGCTCAGCCTCCTGCCGGTGCTCAGCCAGTGGTTTCAGTATCAATACCTGCTGCTGAGCCTGCCGCTGTTGTGCGCCGGGGCATTGGCGATTTTGCCGTGGGCCGGCATCGATCAGCCGGCGCGCGGCGAGCCATCGGGCCGGCCACGGACGCCCCTCCGCACCCTTCTTGACAGAAACCTTTCGCTCATCATGGTGACGGCGCTTTTGGGATTGCTCACGGCCAACGGCGCGCTGGGGTGGCTGCCCACCCATCTGACCGAGGTGCTCAAATACACGAAGGTGCAGGGCGGATACATCATGGGCGTGGTGCTCGCCGGTCAGATGACCGGCGTCTTTCCTGCGGGGATCCTCTCCGACCGCATGGGGCGCCGCCTGCCGCTCGTCTACTTCGGCACCGCCATCCTGCTGGTCTCGTTCCTCGGTCTGACCGTGGTCGGCAGGGGCGCATTGCTCTACGCACTCGCTTTTGTGCTCGGGACGGGCATGTCGGTCGCCGTCACGCCGCTGACCGTGCTGGCGATCGAGAACGTGGGGGCCGATCGCGCGGGTGTCATTTCGTCGATCACCGTCGCCGCCGCCCAGGCAGGCTCGGGGCTGGCTGGGGTGATCTTCGGTTGGGTGCTGGACCGCACGGGCAGTTTCAAGGTGGTCTGGCTGGCGGCCGCCGCGATCTCCGCCGCGCGGCTGGTCCTGGCTTCGCGGATTCGGGAGCATCACGCGCCCGCACCACGGTAGGGGGTCTGAGGGATGAACCCGCTGGCATTGAAACGCGTGACGGTCTTTTGCGGATCGAGCATGGGCGCCAGACCGGAGTATGTCGGCGCAGCCCGCGGGCTCGGCCGCCTGCTGGCGGACCGGAAGATCGGCCTCGTGTACGGCGGGTCGGGCATCGGCACCATGCGCGAGCTGGCGTCGTCGGCGCTCGAAGCCGGCGGCGAAGTGGTGGGGGTGATCCCGCGGCTCCTCGTGGAGCGCGAGATCGCTTACCTGACGCTTCCGGATTTGCGCGTCGTCGAGTCGCTGCACGAACGCAAGGCGCTGATGGCCGATCTGGGCGACGCGTTCATTGCACTGCCGGGTGGTCTCGGCACGCTGGACGAGTTCTTCGAGATCGTGTCGTGGGCACAACTGGGCATCCACGAGAAGCCTTGCGGTCTCCTCAACGTGTGCGGGTACTATGACCGTCTGATCGGCTTCCTCGACCACGCGGTTGAGCAGCAGTTCATCAAACCAGACAATCGGCGCATGATCGAGATTGACGAGACCGCGGAAGGACTCTTGCACCGGCTGGGCGCGCGCCGGACTCGCTAGACGCTCGCCGGAGAGGGCGAGGCCTGCACCACGCGGCGTGGCTGGTCGAGCGTGAACACGACCCTGCGCGCTTCTTCCACGGACGTGACCCCAGAGAGCACCCTGCTGAGAGCATCCTGCGACAGCGTCGTCATGCCTGCGGCGACCGCGGCCTCGCGGATCTGGTCGGCGGTGCCATCGCGGGTGATCAGTTCCTTGATGCGCTCGTCCATCGGCATGACCTCATAGATGCCGATCCGGCCCTTGTACCCCGACTGGTTGCAGTGCGGGCAGCCCGTGGCTTTGTAGAACGTCGGCGCCGGGTTCGACGGGATCCCGAGACGTCTCAGCAGATCATCGGTCGGCGTGTACGGCTCCTTGCAGTGCTCGCAGAGCACTTTGATGAGCCGCTGCGCGATGAGACCCACGACCGATGAGGCCACCAGGAACGGTTCCAACCCAATGCCCGTGAGGCGGGCCACCGCGCCCGCCGCATCGTTGGTGTGCAGCGTGCTCAAGACCATGTGGCCGGTAAGGGCGGCGTGGATGGCGATGCGGGCAGTTTCTTCGTCGCGGATCTCGCCGACCATGATGATGTCCGGGTCCTGCCGCAAGAAAGAGCGCAGGCCGGTTGCAAAGCTGACCCCGGCCCGTGGATTCACCTGGACCTGCGAGATCCCCGGCAGCTGATACTCGACCGGGTCTTCGATCGTGGTGATGTTGACCTCGGTCCTGTTCAGCCGGTTCAGCACCGCGTACAAACTCGTCGTCTTGCCCGACCCTGTTGGGCCCGTGATCAAGATGATCCCGTGTGGTCTGGAGATGATCCGCTCGAAGCGCTTGAGATTGTCGGGTGCCATGCCCAGCTTGTCGATACCCACGAACGCGCCGCGTTTGTCCAGGATCCGCATGACGACCTTTTCGCCCCACGTTGTCGGGATCGAGGACACGCGGAAGTCGATATCGTGTTCGTCGACTTTGAGCTGGATACGGCCGTCCTGCGGGAGCCGCCGCTCGGCGATGTTCATGTTCGCCATGATCTTGAAGCGCGAGATCAGCGCTGCTTGGACACGTGCGGGAGGGGTCATGACGCTGTACAGTGTGCCGTCGACGCGATAGCGGACCCGCATGAGAGTTTCCATCGGTTCGACGTGGATGTCGCTGGCCGCCTGGCGGACGGCCTGGACGATGATGAGGTTGGCCAGCCGAATGACCGGGGCCTCATCCGCCATTTCCTTCAGGCGATCGGGTTCCTCTTCTACAAACCGCTCATCGAACGGCAAGATCGCCTGGATGACGTCATCGACGGCGGTATCCGGCGTCGGATACACGCTCATCGCGCGCTGAAAATCGTCGGCGGTGATGACCGCGGGCTCGATCTCGAGACCCGTCACGCGCCGGACCTCATCGATCGCAAGAACGTCGACCGGATCGATCATACCGAGCGTGAGGGTGCGGTCGACCTCGCGAATCGGAATGACCTGATGGCGCCGGGCCAGATACTCTGGCACGCGCAGCAAGATCGCTTCCTCGAGTGGTGTTTCGCTCAGGCGGACGAACGAAATGTGCAACTGCTGGGCGATCGCTTCCGCGACCCCCTCTTGGGAGCCGAGCCCCATACCGAGGATGACCTGACCGAGGCGCTC
>CBRGMJ010000075.1:0-6572 GCA_967797525.1 uncultured bacterium
GAGCCTGATGCGCGGCGTGGAGCAGCTCCTCGACGCCGGCTCCAAGCGCATCTCACGCAGTTTGCGCGCTGGCACCGCGAGACCGGCGGACCCGATGAGCGCGCGGCGGTCGACTACGTGGCGGAGACGCTGCGCGGCGACGGCATCGCAGTCACGATCCACGAGTTTCGCGGTTTCGTCAGCTTCCCCCGCGAGGCGGCGCTGGAGGTGCTGGCGCCTGAACGCCTGGCGATCCCCTGCCGTCCGCGGTCTTTCGGTGCCAATACGCCGCAGGGCGGGCTTGAGGGCGAAATCATCTTCGTCGGGTCCGTCGACGAGGACCGCAGCAAGATGATTTTCGCGCGTACTGGTGAGGAATCAGAGTATGACGGGATCGACGTGCGCGGCAAGATCGTCCTGGGCACCGCCGGCGGGCCCGACGGCGTCAAGCGCGCGACGGAGCATGGCGCCGTCGGGTACATCCACATGTGGCCGTCGGGCGAAGACGCCATTCACGAGATGATCGTCACCAGCATTTGGGGCACGCCGACGTCGGAGTCGATCAACCGATTGCCGACCATCCCGGCGCTGTCGATCAAGAAGGCCGACGGTGAGCGGTTGCGACAATTGCTGGCGCGAGGTCCTGTGCGCGTGCGCATCCATGCCCAAGCCGAGACCGGCTGGCGCACTCTACCCGTCACGATCGCGGATGTCCCCGGCGAAGACCCTGAGTTTCTCCTCGTCGGCGCACACATCGACTCGTGGTATGAAGGCATCACCGACAACGCCACGGGAGACGCCTGCCTGATGGAGATGGCGCGCGTCGCCAACCGGCAGCAGAAACGGCTTCTCCGCGGGCTGCGCTTTGCCTGGTGGCCCGGTCACTCGCACGGCCGCTACGCCGGATCGACGTGGTATGCGGACTTTGCCTTTGACGACCTGCGACGCCGGGCGCTCGGGTATCTCAACATCGACTCGCCGGGTGTGCGCGAAACGGCCGTCTTCGACTGCCGGTACAACATGGGAGAAGTCGAGGAGTTGATGAAGCAGACCGTGCCTGAAGTCACCGGGCAGTCGCCAAACATCCGCCGGCCGTTCAAGGCCGGTGATCAGTCGTTCTGGGGCATCGGGCTGCCGTCGTTGGGGGCGTTTCGGATGTTGCCGCTCGATCACCCCGATCGGGCGACGGTTGGCGGGTGCGGCGCCGGTTGGTGGTGGCACTCACCGGCCGACACGCTGGACAAAGCGGACGCCAACATCCTGGCATCGGACACCGGGTTGTACCTGACGATCGCGGCGCGGCTGGTGATCCCACCCGTGTTGCCGTTCAACTTCGTCCCGGCGGGTGATGACTTCGTGACCCTGCTGCGCGACCTGCACGAGAGCGGCCGGGGGTCGTTCGCGCTGACCGATCTCGTCCAAAAGGCCGAGCGGTTTCGCACGTTGGCCGCGTCGCTCGAAGCGATCCGCGTCCGGCTGGCCGGCAGCGCGCCGCGTCGCGGGAGGGGGCGCGCGCGCGCGCGCATCGCCCGGTTCAACCACGGGCTCATGGCGCTGTCGCGGATCATCAACCCCGCGCTATATACGGTGGAAGGACCGTACGATCACGACCCGGCGCTCCAAGCGCCGATGCTCCCCGGCCTGCAGGGTGTTCGACGGCTCGCGACGCTGCCCATCGATGCAGACGACCACGGGTTCTTGCGCGCCCAACTCATGCGCGAGCGCAACCGCGCCGCGGATGCGCTGGATGGCGCCGCCGATCACGTGGAGTTCCTGCTGTCGCAGATCGAACGCCGTTAGCCGCTACTGCGGGACCCAGGCCAACCCGACCGCGCGAACCGAGACATCCAGCCGCTTTGGCTTGACCACGACGGTTTCGAGCGGGTCGCCGACCGGATTGCGGCCGCCTCCCATGGCGTCGACTTCCGCCCTGAACTGGGCCTCCAGCTCAGCAATCCGCTCCTGGAGGGCCGCCACGTTTTCGCCGGCGCGGTTCACGTCTGTCGTCTGTTTATACGACCGGCCGACGCCGCGGGCCGTCGAGGTGGCCCTGGACAGCGTGCTGTAACTCAATCGTTTCCGTCCCATGAACGCGCTCAGGATCGTTGCCCCAAATTCCACGGCGGTTTGGACCTTGGCCTGCTGCGCCTCCACCTGCTCGCGGTCGACGGCCTGCTGCGCGCGGCGGAGCCGCTCCTGCAGGGCGGCGATCTTCGGCGCGTACTTCTGCCGAAGCCGGTCGCCGGCGCCGTCACGCTGCTCGCGCGCTGAGCCTTGGAGCCGGATACGAAAGTCGCGCTCCGTTTCGCCCGGTCGGGAGATCTCGCCCGACCGCGTGCGGAGCAGCTCGAGCTCTTGTGTCTGGAGCAGCCAGCCCGCCATGTCCCGAGTCCAGACTTCGTACGACTTGGCTTTGGTGGCAGCGTCCGGCAGCTCGCCAAACGTCGCGGGCTGTGCCGGCTGCGTCGCGAGAACAGCCGGCGCGACGCCGGCCTCGGCCGCGTGGTCCCAATCGACCGGGACGGGCCCGGACGTAAACGGCACCAGCACCGTCACGTCGCGGCTTTCGCTGAGACCGAGCTTCGCGTCCTGAAAACGCACCTGTCCCGCGCCAAAGAGCATGGGGACATAGCGCACGACAGTCCCCTGCGCGCCGCCGGCCCGAGGCGGGACAAAAAACTGGGAAACGCCGGGGGAGAGCACCGGCCGCGCGCTGGCCCCACGGCTCTCACCGGAGGCGGGGGCGGTCGCAACGGCGACGCGAGCCGGCGCAGCCGCGTCGGCCACACCCGGGGCCGCGGCGGGTTGAGGCGGCTGCGCCGCTTTCACAGGATCCATCAGCCGTTTGATCCCCTCGCGGGTGAGCGGTCCCCGCAGATACGACATCGCCCAGCGTGTCTCAAAGACGGCGGGCGCGTCGTCATGGATGTTGTGCAGCAGGAAGACCCGCTTCCCCAATCCGGCCAGTAGTGTATCCATCCCGCCGCGGTCAAATGCCGTGCCCGTGCCGGCCGCGACCCCTTCCAGGCCATCGAGCACACGCGCCTTGTCGCGGTCGGTCTGCAGTCGCCCCAGGAACCACGTGCCGGTGTTGGAGAGTCCCTTGTAGTCGAGATCCACGGGGTTCTGCGTCGCCAGCACGACGCCGAGACCAAACGCGCGCGCCTGTTTGAGCAGGGTCAACAGCGGGGGTTTCGACGGCGGGTTGGCCACCGGTGGGAAAAATCCGAAAATCTCGTCCATGTAGAGGAGGGCCCGGAGGCTCGTGGTGCCCTCCTGCCCGCGCATCCAGCCGAGGACCTCGTTGAGCAGCAGCGAGACAAACGACATGCGCTCGGCATCCCCGAGATGCGCGATCGAAAAGATCGCGACCCGCGGTTTGCCTGCGGGCGTGTAGAGAAACCGGCCGACATCCATCGGCTCGCCGTGCATCCACAACTCGAACCCCGGCGCCGCCAGCAGGTTGTTCAAGCGCATGGCCAATTCGAACCGCTCGGCCGTTGGAAAGAACGATTCCAGATCGAGGACGCCGATCCGCGCCACCGGCGGGGTTTGAATCGCGTGGATCAACGCGGTCAGGTCCAGATCTTGCCCCGCCCGCCAGGCGGCGCCGAGAATCGTCGAGATCAAGATGTGTTCGCGGCTGCGCACCGGATCGGCTTCCACGCCCAAGAGGGTCAGCAGGCTCGTGGCCGTGGTGCCCACGCGCTCGCTGAACGCCTCAGCGTCATCGCGGGTGGATGCGGGGGGCGCGGCAAACGAGCTGAGAATCGAGACTGGGATGCCCGCGTTGCTACCGGGAGTGTAGATCGCAAAGTCGGCCGCGTCGCGTAGCCGCTGAATGCGCGCGCCGTCCTGCCCCCACTCTGCCAGGCCTCGGGCCCAGAGATCCGCCTGCTGTTTAGCGTAGTCCTCGATCGACACGGCGGCCCGCCGGGCATCGTCTGGGTTCACCCATGGCTGAAAGTCCGCCGGCCGCAACCCCGGAAATGTCAGCAACAGGTTGGTCAGATCTCCTTTGGGATCGATCACGATCGCGGGGATTCCATCGATCGCCGCCTCTTCGACCAAGCCGACGCATAGACCGGTCTTCCCGCTGCCCGTCATCCCAACGCAGACGGCGTGCGTGACCAAGTCGCGCGAGTCGTAGAGAAGCGCCCCTCCCGCAGACTTCTTGTCCTTCAGGTCGTAGGGCCGCCCCAGGTAAAGCACACCGAGTTTTTCGAAGTCGGCCGCGTTTGGCGGTCCGGCGGGCGTCTTGGCCGGTTTTGTCGCGCGCGATTGTCGGGCTGGCACGTGGAACCTCCTAGGCCGGTCGCAGCTCGGATGTGCAGTGCGGGCAGCGGGTCGCCTTGCGCGAGACCGCCATCGTGCAGTACGGGCAGTCGCGAGTGGTCGGAGCCGCGGATGGTTCCGGGCGCTTCATTCGGTTGACCTGCTTGACGACGAGAAAAACGGCGAATGAAATGATCACAAAATTCAGCACGGTATTGAGGAATGCCCCGTAGCCGATCACCGCCGCGCCGGCGTCCTTCGCGGCCTTGAGACTCGGGTACGTCTGGCCGGACAGATTGACGAACAGGCTGCTGAAGTCCACCTTGCCGAGCAGCAGCCCGATTGGAGGCATGATGACGTCGTTGACGAACGAGTTGACGATCGAGCCAAACGCCGCGCCGATGATGACGCCGATCGCCAGATCGAGCACGGACCCACGCATCGCAAATTCCTTGAATTCTCTTATCATGCACGCACCACCGCCCAGATGTCTGGTGCGGGGTAATTCCAGCCGGCTATGAGCGCTCCTGCCGTCCAATCCGCTGGCGCGCCGGGTCCACAGGAGCGGGACAGCATCGCCGCGTACTACTCTTGAAGACTCTCATGAGCAGAACGATTGCCTGGGCCCGGGCCTCGATCATCGAGCGGCCCACATCAAACCGCCTGACGACGTCCTACGGGGACGCGCCGGAGGTCCGGCCGCACGTGATCGTTGAGATCGCCGCCCCGGGGGCGATCGGGCTCGGCGAGGCGTCCCCGCTCCCGGAGTTCACCGGAGAGACGGCGCCCGGCATCCTGGCCGCGCTCAATGAATCCTACCTCGCCGCGCTGCCCGGTCGCGACGCGACGCAGATCGGCGCGCTCATGGCGGACCTCGAACACCGTCGGCCCGGCAACCCCTCGGCCTTGGCCGCGATCGACCTGGCGCTGCACGATTTGGCCGGCCGGCTCCTCGGGGTGCCGACATCGGCGCTGCTGGGCGGTGCGCGGCGGCCCTCGGTGCGGGTGGCGAGCGCAGTGGGCATCGGCCCGATCCCCGACATCGTGGCCCAGGTGGAGCGCAGCGTCGCCGCCGGCTCGCGCACTATCAAGATGAAAGTCGGTCAGGACCCACGAAGCGACGTCGCCCGCGTCCGGGCCGTACGCGCCGCCGTCGGTGGGGACGTCCGCATCCGTATCGACGCCAACCAAGGTTATGACAGCGGGACCGCCATTTGGGTGCTGAAGCAACTCGGGGACGTCCATCTCGACTATATCGAACAGCCCGTCCCGCGCTGGGATCACCTCGGCATGGCGCACATCCGGCGTGTGACCGGTATGCGCATCCTCGCCGACGAAGCCGTGCACAACCCGCGGGACGCGATCGCCCTGATCCGCGCCGAGGCCGCGGATCTGTTTGCCTTGAAGTGCATCAAGACCGGAGGGCTGGCCCGGGCACGCGAGATCGCCGCCATCGGCGAGGCCGCCGGGATCGACTGTATTGTGATCAGCCCTTTTGAGACGCAGATCGGCTCGGCTGCCGGGCTCCACCTGGCGCTGAGCCTTCCGATCGGCCATCATGCGCACGAACTGACGGTCTTCGCGACGCAGCCGGAGATGGCGCAGACCGATATCCGTTTAGAGGGCGACGTGTTGTTTCCCGCGCCTCAGCCAGGCCACGGTGTCGAAAGCATAGTTGAGATGTCCCCGATCCCACGGTGACCCGCTACCTGCTGACCCGGATGGCGCAGAGCGCGGTGCTGCTGTTCGTGGTCAGCGCGGTCGTCTTTACCATCGTGCACAGCGCCCCGGGCGGCCCCGCGATCCTCAATAACCCCGATGTGGATCCGGAGACAGCGAAGGCCATCGCGCGCGACCTGGGTCTGACTGATCCCATCGCCTGGCAGTACGGCCGGTGGCTGCAGCGCGCACTGCTTGGGAATTTCGGCCGCTCCTACCAGTATCAACTGCCCGTGATCCGGCTGATCCGCGCCCGCATCCCCAACACGCTGGTGCTCGCTGGGGCCGCGCTGGTCTTCGCCCTCCTGATTGCGGTGCCCCTGGGTGTAATCTCCGCGGTGCGTCGGTATTCGGTCGTCGACTACGCGGCCACCGTCGGCGCGTTCTTTGGCGTCTCGGTCCCGGGCTTCTGGCTTGGCATCATGATGATCGTCCTGTTTTCGGTGCTGCTCGGCTGGCTGCCTTCGGCCGGGATGCGTACGGCAGGGATTGATCTGGGGACGGGCGATCTGCTGGTGCACCTACTCATGCCGGCGGTCGTGCTGTCGACGTTCCCCCTGGCGCAGTTGATGCGTTATGCGCGGTCCGCGATGGTCGAG
>CBRGMJ010000076.1:0-6541 GCA_967797525.1 uncultured bacterium
TTCGCGAAACATTACTCCACTATATCCGATCCCAGGAGGCATCGGGAGGGCGCCCAAATCACGGTATGCGGCCGTCCTCGCGGAGTTTGATGTGCGCGGGGACACTCATGATCGCGCCACGCCCGTCCCGGTCCGCGCCGCCGGCACAAACTTCCCGAGCACCCGCGGGCCCCTGGCGCCCGTCGCACTTGGGATGTTGGTCGGCAATCCCGCCACCGCATCCGACGCCATGAGCGCAAACGCCATCGCTTCCTTCAACTTGCCGTTGACGCCGACGTCTTCACTCGTCATCACGGGGATTCCGAGCTCCTCGGTGATGCGCCGCCGGACGAAGCCGTTGTACGAACCCCCGCCGCAGAGCACGGCTTCGTCGAGCCCGGCGCGCGGGATGAGAAAGTCGCGATACGCCCGCACGATCGAGTCGGCCGTGAGCGCCGACACCGTCGCGACGGTGTCTTCCGGCGACAGACCGCGCAGCCGCGCCTGCTCGAGCAACCGCGCGGCAAACGGTCTCCCATAGACCTCTCGCCCGGTGGACTTCGGCGGCGCGACAGCGAAAAAGGGGTCGGCCATCAACTCGCGGAGCCATCCTTGATCGATCCGGCCGCGCGAGGCCATCGCGCCGTCGCGATCGTACGTCTCGCGGCCCGCGGTGAGCGCCTGGACCACGCCATCGATGATCATGTTCCCTGGCCCCGTGTCGAATGCGATCACCATCTGCAACCCCGTCGTGTCGGGCCCGCACCCCGCCGGCAGATATGTCACGTTCCCGATGCCGCCGATGTTCTGCACCGCGCGCGACTTCGACGCCTCCCGGTACGCCACGAGATCGAAATACGGCACCAGCGGCGCGCCGTGCCCGCCCGCGGCAATGTCGGCGACACGAAAATCCGCGACCACCGGCAGCCCCGTGCGTTCGGCGATGACCGCGGGTTCAGCGATCTGCAGCGTGGCCCCGTTGGGAGCCGGAATGTGCCAGACGGTCTGCCCGGCCGAGCCGACGAGATCGACCTGCGCGGGGGTGTACCCGGCATGGCTGATGACAGCCAGCGCGGCGTCGGCGAAGCACTCACCCAGACGGAAGTTGAATCGGCAGATGCGGTCGACCGTCGCGACGGGCGGATCGAAGATCTGGAAGAGTTCGTCGCGATCCGGTGCGGCAATCGGCAGCGTCAGCCCCGCGAGGAGCCGTAGGCGGGCGGTGAGCCCCGCGCCGGAAACCTCTACCAGCGCCGCGTCGATGCCGTCGGCCGAGGTGCCGGAGATCAGACCCACGACCAGCTTTGGATTCTTACGCGCGAGTTCATCGATGTCGTGCACGTCGTCTCCCCGAGTCGGTAGATTGAACCTTCCGAATGGCCTGTCGGACGTGACCCCCGGCCCCATCCAGCAGCCGCGCCGCCGCGGCCGCGGGAACGCCAGTCAATCCCAGCACGATGGCCACCTTGACCGACCCGCCGGCCTCGTCGAGCAGACGCGACGCCGTCTCGGCATCGACATCGGCGGCGTGCATCACCATCCGGTGGGCGCGGGCCGCGAGCTTCCGGTTGGTCGCCTGCATGTCCACCATGAGGTTGGTGTACGTCTTGCCCAGGCGAACCATCGCCGTCGTGCTGATCATGTTCAGAACGAGTTTCTGCGAGGTGCCGGCCTTCATCCGCGTCGACCCGGTCAGTACCTCGGGGCCGACGTTGGGGACGATCGCGACATCGGCGGCGCGCGCCAGTGGCGAGCCTCGGACGTTGGTGAGTCCCACGATCGTGCACCCGCGGCGTCGGGCCTCGTCGACGGCTCCCAGGACAAACGGGGTGACGCCGCTCGCGGCGATGCCGATCACGACATCCTTCGGGCCGGCGAAGGCCACGGCCATTTGGGCCCCCCCGCCGTCGCGGTCATCCTCGGCGGGCGCGGCGGAGCCGATCGTGGCCTGCGCGCCGCCGGCGACGATCACCTTGACCAGATCGGGGCTGACGCCGAACGTCGGCGGCCACTCGAGCGCATCCAGCAAGCCGATGCGGCCACTGGTCCCCGCCCCCACGTACAACACCCGGCCGCCGGCGCGGATAGCGCGCACCACCGCCTCGACGGCCTGCGTAATCCGGGGGATCTCGCGGCCGACGGCGACCGGCACGCGGCGGTCCTCGGCGTTAATCACACGCAGGATCGCCGGCGTCGACAGGCGGTCAAGGTTCATCGAGCGGGGATTTCGCCGCTCGGTCCCCAGGGCGTTGTAGTCGATCGCTCCGGCCTTGGTTCTCATACCCTCACCTCACCCCCGCGCGCGGCAGGCGTTCGATCAACGTCGCGGTGGGGAGCCCGGCCGCCCGCGCGCCCAACAGCGCGGCGCCGATCTCCGGGGGAAAGATCGACACGGCCACCACAGCCGGGCAGCCCAGGGTCTCGAGCGCGGTGAGCATCGGGACGCGCAGCGCATCACCGGCATCGAACATGCCCCCGGTCGTGACGAGCGGGAACGGCGCAGTCTGCCATCCCAACGCGCGCGCGACGGCCCAGACCATGGCCGCCAGACCCTCACCCGCCCGGCGTAAGATGCCCGCGGCCGCCGTGTCGCCCTCGCGCGCCGCGGCCACGGCGAGGGGCGCCACCGCGGCGATTTCGTCGATGCCGATGCCCCGCACGGTGATCTTGAGCGCGCGAAGCGTGTCCAGCCCGAACCGCCGGCCGACCGCGTCGGCGAGCGCCGTCGCCTCGCCCCGCCCGTCGTGCGCCCGCATCGCGGCGCGGAGCACCTCGCGGCCGACAGCGTAGCCACTCCCCTCATCGTCCAGCAGCGGTCCCCATCCGCCCGCACGAGCGCGGCCACCTGCGGCATCGACTCCAAACGCGACCGAGCCGGTTCCCGAGATGATCACGGCGCCGGGCGCGAGCGCGGCGCCACCGGCCAGCGCGGCCGCTGCATCATGATCGATGGTGACGCGACGCGCAACATGTGCCGCCGTGAGCGCTTTCTGAAGCCGATCATGGATCGACGCATCGTCGGCGCCGGCGAGTCCTGCCCCAAGCGCTGCGACGGGTGGCGCCACGCCCGCGTGGGCGAGCGCTTCGCGGGTCGCCTCGAGCACGACACCGGCGGCTTCCTCGGGCTCGCGGTGGTAGGCGCTGGCGGAGCGCACGACCGACGTCGCCAGCACGGCGCCGTCACCGGTCAGGACCACCGCCCGCGTCTTCGAGGCTCCGCCATCGACCCCGACCACCACCACGCGCTCAACCATCGAATGCGTCGATGACCGCTTCGTAGAATGCCGGCCTGAATTCGAGCAGGCCGGCGCCCTGCGCGCTCGGGTGCACACGGTTCGTGAACAATACCACGATCAGGTCACGCTCGGGATCGACCAGGAGCGACGTCCCCGTGAAGCCGGTATGGCCAAAGGCCTGAGGCGAGGCTCGCGTGCCGGCAAAGGTCCAGCCGCTCAGCGCCCACCCCAAGCCGCGACGGCCCGGATTCAGACCCGGCGTCTGGTCACGGATCGCCTCGGCGACGCTCTGACGCTTCAAGACGCGGCGGCCGTCGAGCGCGCCGCCGCGTAGCATGGCCTGCGAGAATCGTGCGACGTCGGCGACCGTACTGAACAGACCGGCGTGCCCCGCCACACCACGCCCCAGATACCAGGCGTTCCCGTCGTGCACCTGGCCGCGCAGCACGTTCTTCCGCCACGCAAACCGCCGCCCCAGTCCTTGTTCCACCGCCTTGACCCGTTCGTACGCGTTGCCGTCTTCCGTCGCCGCGCAGCGTGGCCACCACGCATGCGGAGGTATATAGCGCGTGCGCGCCATCGACAGCGGGCCGAAGATGAAGCGTCGAGTGTACACGGGCAGCGATGTCCCAGCCAGGCGTTCGACCAAGTGCCCCAGGATGATGAAGCCCAGATCGCTGTAGATCACCTGGCGTCCCGGCGTCCCGGTCATACGCATCGCGCAAATGCGGGCCACCGCGTCGGGGATCGACCGGCAGGGGCGTGCCCCGGCCGGGCCGCCCTCGGCGCGGCCCGGTAGATAGAGGGGCTCCCAGGCGGGCAGACCCGCTGTGTGCCTCAGCAGGTCGCGGATGGTTACGCGCTCTTTGCCGCCGGCGGCGAACGCGGGCAGGTACGCGGCCACTCGCTCATCGAGATCGAGGAGTCCGCGCTCACACAGTTGGAGGACTGCCGTAGTGGTGGCAATCGGTTTCGTCAGGCTGGCCAGGTCAAACATGGTGGTCGGCGTCATCGGCCGCCGCCATGGGACGATCTGCGCGTGACCAAACGCCTCAAACGCGAGTCGCTCGCGACCGCGGTGCACGGCGACCACCGCACCGGGAAAGACGCCGCGCGCGATGCCCTCGGCGACCAGGGCTGTGACGACCGCGCGGACACGTCGGGCCGGACCACTCGCGCGGGACGAGCGGGTCGCCGAGCCGGCTGCGGACACGCCTGCAAACAGCGTCATCGGAGTCTCGGATCCAGCAGGTCGCGAAGCCCGTCGCCGAGCAAGTTGAACCCCAGGACCACGAGCATGATCGCGAGCCCCGGGAACACCGCGTTCCACGGTGCGAGCTCGAGGAACTGGCGGCCCTCGCTCAACATGTTACCCCACGACGGCGTGGGGGGTTGGGTCCCCAGTCCTAGGAAGCTCAGGGCCGATTCCGACAGAATCGCCAACGACAGGCTCAGCGACACCTGCACGATGATGGGAGCGAGCACGTTCGGAATCACGTGACGGTGGATGATCCGGAGATTACCCAACCCCAGGGCCCGTGCCGCGTCGACGAACTCGAGTGATCGTATCGACAGGGCGGCGGCGCGCGCCACACGCGCAAATTGTGGCGTGTAGACGATGCCGATAGCGATCACCAGATTCAACAGGCTGGTCCCGAGCACGGCCATGATCGCGATCGCCAGGAGGATCGCGGGGAACGCAAAGACGATGTCCATGGCGCGCATCGAGACCCCGTCCGACCAGCCGCCGTAGAATCCCGCCATCAGCCCCAGCGTCGTTCCAAGCCCCAGCGCGGCCGTGACCGACAGGATGGCGACCAGGAGCGAAACCCGCGAGCCCAAGAGCACGCGGCTGAACACGTCGCGGCCAAACTCGTCCGTACCGAACAGATACTTCCCCCCGGGCGCGACCAGCGAATCCTGTGGGTTCATCCGGCGGATGTCGTGCGGCGCAATCACGGGTGCCAGGATGGCAATGAGGATGCTCGCGACGATGATCACCAGCCCGATCGGCGCGACACGATTCCGGACGAACCGGCGCGCCCACCAGCGCCAGCCCGTGGCGGCGCGCGGCGTTTCGACGGTGGGCGCGCCGCGCTTAAGCGTAGCGGATGCGGGGGTCGATCCAGGCATAGAGCAGGTCTACCACCAAGTTTGTCATGACAAACAAGAGCGCGATCACCAGCACGACGCCCTGCACGACGGGATAGTCACGCTGAAAGATCGCCTGCAGCACCAGGCGGCCCATGCCCGGCAGCGCAAAAATCTCCTCGATGATGACCGTGCCGCCCAACAAGTAGCCCATCTGAAACCCGAGGACCGTGATGACAGGGATCAGCGCGTTCGGCAGCGCGTGGCGCAGCATGACGACGGCGTTCTGCAGTCCCTTGCCGCGGGCCGTGCGGATGTACTCGTGCCCGAGCACTTCGAGCAGCGACGATCGGACGTAGCGCATCAGGATGGCCGCAATCGCCGCGCCCAGCGCGATCGCCGGCAGGTACAGGCTCTGCAGCGTGCCGAGCGGGTTCTGCGTGACCGGTACGTACTGGCCCAGCGAGATGTGCAGGTACCGTGAGAACACGAGAATGAGCATCGCGCCGAGCCAGAAGTTCGGCATCGAGAGTCCGAGCAGGCCGCCGATGCGCGCGGCCACGTCGAACGCCGAGTTCCGCCGCACCGCTGAGGCGATACCCAACGGGATCGCCATCAGCGTTGCAATGACCAGCGCAAAGGACGCCAGCTGGAACGACAGCGGCAGCCGCTGCAGGATATCCGGCAGCACCGGACGCGACGTACGCAGCGACACGCCGAAGTCACCGCGCAGGATGCGGCCGAGATAGTCGATGAACTGCGCGTGGATGGGCTTATCGACCCCGAAGAAGCGCCGCAGTTCGGCCATCTGTGCGGGCGTCATCTCGACCTGCGTGCCGAGGAACAGCTGCACCGCGTCGCCTGGGATCAAACGAATCAGCAAGAAGACCACGGCCAGGATGCCGAGCAGCACAGGGATAAACGCCAATAGGCGTGCTGCAAGGTAGCGTTGCATGCGTCAGGGCACACGGACACCGGGAGCGGGTAGCATCCGCCCCCAGTGTCCAAGAAAGCCTCTACCGCTCGAGTGTCGCCTCTTCCAGGAAGTACAGTGCGCCGTTGCCGATGATCTTGAAGCCCCGCACGTAGCCCTGCAGGACCTGCGTTTCCATCGGCGTGTACAGGAACAGCGCCGGCGCGGCCTCGATCAGCGTCTTTTGCAGGTCTTCGTAAATGGCCTTGCGCCGGTCGGCCTCGACGTTGACGCGCCCGCGCTCGAGCAGCCGGTCGATCGC
>CBRGMJ010000077.1:0-6531 GCA_967797525.1 uncultured bacterium
AAAAGGATGATGACATTGAACTGCGCCGTGATCTGCTTGCGGATCTCGACAATCGTCTGGTTCGAACTGATCCGCAGACCCAGACGGCGGAAGTGGGTCTCCAACGCGCGGGACACCTGTGCCGTGTAGGCGCCGTCGTGCCGGTCCGTCACCACCTGCACCCGATCGGCGCGGCCGTACGTGCGGATGACACGCGACACGTAGGGATAGTTCGCGTAGGCGAACGGTCCGGACAGGACACCCTGCACCAAACCGACGACGCGCCAGGTGGACTTGAGCGTGCCGATCTTCAGCACGATGTCGTCGCCGACGTTGACATCGGGTTCTTCCTTGGTCAAATCGGTGTTGATGACGACGGCGTTCTCGTCCTCGGGAAGCAGCCACCGGCCCTTGAGGAGCACCGGGTCGAGCATCTCGGTCGCGGCGGGCAGCGAGATGACAAAGACGCTGACGCTCTCGGTATTGTTGGCCCTGATCCTCCGCGCGGAGCGAAATCCCCAGCTCTCGGCCTTGACCACTCCAGGGATGCGAAGGGCCTCGCGCCCGAGCTGATCGATGCGATACGACCGGCTGAACTCGAGTTGGACATCGTAGTTCCAGTACTTGAACAACCGGTCGAGCGCGCCCACGAGCGAGTTCTGAACGCTGAGGATGCCGATAAAGATCGCACCGGCGAGTGTCAATGTCCCCAGCGTCAGTGCCAGGCGCCCTTTGCGGCGAAACGTGTTCCGCAGCGACAGCACCATCGGTCGGGACACACCTTGGACCCGTTCGACCAGCCGGTCAATGCGTCCGCGCTCCGCGGTCTCGCTCAACCCGTAGTCGCTGACCGCCTTTCGCACGGTGACTCGGGTCCCGCCGAGAATCGGAACGAGCGCGGCCACCAGCGGGACCACGAGCCCCGCGGCGACTTCCAGCGCGAAAATTCTCGGGGGAAGATTGTACCCGCCGATTTCGAAGTTCAACAGCGACGCGGTGAACCCAGCGAAGGCGCGGGCGCCCACCACCCCGAGCGGCACCGACACGATCAACGCCAGGAGTCCGTACACCGCGACCGTGGCCAGATACATGCCGACGATCTGGTCCGTCCGGGCGCCCACCGCCTTCATCATGCCCACCTGGCGCACCTGCGACGTCAGGAGCGAGGACACCGTGTTGACCACCAGCAGACCGCTGAGCAGGAGCGACAGGGCGCCCAACACGCCGAGGATGAACGTCATGGCCGCGAGCTGGCTATCGGCCCAATGTTTCCCCGGCTCGAACACCAGCGTGAAGAATACCTCGCGCCCGCTGTTCTCGATCTTGCTGCGCACCTGTGCGGCGACGTTCTCGACGTGGGTCTTGTCGAACCGATTATCAGCCACGACGACATTCAACTGGTTGAAGTCGCGCGTCTCCCCGAGCCACTCCAGTGTGTCCATGCTGATGTAGCCGTACGAGAGGCCGCGGAAAAACGACGCGATCTGGCTGAGGTCGTGAACAGTGCCGGCGACCCGTATGGACCGTTGTGTGCCGTCGGGGGTCTCGATGAGCAACCGGTCGCCCACCCGCGCGCCGACAATCGCCACTGATGACCGCTCGATCAGCACCTCGCGCTGAGGGGGCGGCCAGGCGCCGGTCTTGTGCCAGACCTTGTTGACGCGGATGTCCTTGTAATCACGCAGCGCGATGAGTTGTATCTCGCGCCACTGTCCCGGCCCGACGCTGTATCGCACGGAGACAAAACGCCGGCCGTCGGCGTCGCCCACCGAGCGCATGCGGCGGATCGTCTCAACCAGGTCTTCGTCAAAGGAGTCTTTCGTGAAGATCTGCGCGCTGGACGGGCTCGTCGCGTCATAGGCCGCCCGAAGGTCGCGGGTCATGATGACCCCGGAACCCGCGATCATGCCGACCGCGAAGACGCCGACCGCGATCGAGAGCACGACCAGGATGGTCCGGGTCCTATTCCCCCACAGGTCGGCGGCGACTTTTCGCCATCGCGGACTAGCCACGCGCGTCCTCCCGCCGCTCCGCAGCAACGTGCTCAGCCTCGCGCTGCTCGGCGACCTGGCTCACGGCGTTGCGAAGTGCCTCGGATTGAGCGACCAGCGCCAGAAAGGCCTCCCGGTCGAGCGCGATCGCCTCAGCACCCATGTCGGGCGCGGCGCACACTGTGGCGACGGCTTTCCCACCGTGCAGCAGCTCGATCTCGCCAAAGAACTGCCCCCGGCCCATCGTGCTGATGACGAACTCGCGCCCCTCGCCCCGCTGGATGCGCACATCCACCTCACCCTTCGTGATGAGGTAGAAGTGCTCGACCGAGTCTCCGCGGCGGATGATCACCGCACCCGGCGGAAACTTCAGCGGCTCCAGGCGATGCGTGACGCCGACCAGTTGCTCTTCGGTCAGCGATGGGAAGACGCGGCCCAAGTATTCTTCGATCACCGCGCCGTCGGACAAGACGATCGTGCGCGATACCGCCCGCGCCAGGTCGTTGTCGTGCGTGACCATCAGGATGGTCTTGCCTTCCTTGACCAGCCGCTCGAATAGTCGAAAGACCGCCTGCGCCGTTTTCGAATCGAGGTTGCCGGTCGGTTCGTCGGCGACGAGAATCGGCGGATCGTTGGCCATCGCGCGGGCGATGGCCGCCCGCTGTTGCTGCCCCCCGGACACCGACGATGGGAGTTTGTGGGCCTGGTCGGCCAGTTCTACCTGCTCCAGGAGACGCATCGCGCGCTGCACACGCTCGCGGGGCGCGTACAGCCCTGCGAAGTCCATCGGGAGAATGACGTTGTCCAGCAACGTAAGGGTGGGCAGCAACTGGAAGAACTGGAAGATGATCCCGAGCGCGCGACCCCGCCACACGGCCATCCGCCCCTCACTCAGCGTGTGGACGGGCGTGCCGGCCACGTAGACCTCGCCGGACGTCGGCCGGTCGATCCCGGTAATCATGTTGATGAGCGTCGACTTCCCGCTGCCCGACTTTCCGATGACCGCCACAAACTCGCCGGCGTCGACCTGAAGATCGACGCCTTTGAGCGCGACAAACACGCCTGCCGCGCTTTCATAAGATTTGACGACGTTCCGCAGATCGATCAGATAGCCGTTGTGACCGGAGCCGGTCACGGTGCCCCTCTGGCGGCGAGGATGACGGCGGCAGCCGTCCAACGGCTCATGCGCATCCCCCACAGACAGCCCGCACGACCCTCAGGAACTCTTCGGGAGGGTCGCATTTGCTGACGAAAGCGTCGGCCCCCGCATCGAGCGCGGCCCGCCGTGCCTCGGGCCGGCCGCTGAGCGCGATCACCTTGAGACCGGGCCGCATCGCCGCGAGCACGCGTACAAGATCGGCCGCACGCAGACCCGGCAGTTCCCAGTCCAGGATCACGACACCGTCCCGCACGTCCTCAACGGCCGGCAACAGCTCGTCGGCCCTGCACGCTTCGGATGACACGTGCAGGCCTGGTTGGTCTTCAAGAATGAGACGAAGCGCCGACCGGACTTCATCCTGATCGTCGGCTAGTACGATTTCCATAGCGCCTCAGGGAGGGCCGGATGTATGGGCCTCCATCCCTAGCGTGACGTGGCGGCCTCGTCCTCGCGCCGGGCAATGGGGGAACTTTCCGCTGGACACCTGGAGAGTCTTTCCCCTGGTCAGGTGACCAGGCGGTGCTGCAGGGCCACGGCCACCGCCTCGGTGCGGCCTGCGACGCTGAGCTTGGAGAGAATGCTGCTCACGTGGAACCGGACCGTTGAGCGGCTTACCACCAGACGCTCGGCGATTGCCGGGTTCGACAGACCCTGCACCATCAGGGCCAGCACCTCACGTTCTCGGGGCGTGAGGTCGTGACCGAGGGCGTGCGGCTGGGCGGCCGCGTGGATCAGCGCCTGGGTGGCCTCCGGAGAGAGCGTGCCACGACCGGCCCGGGCGGCGCGGATGGCGTTGGCCAGATCGTTGGCCCCGATGTTCTTCAACAAGTAGCCGATGGCGCCGGCTTTCAGCACGGGCTGCACGAGGTTCTCCTCGGGAAAACTGGTCAATGCGATCACCTGCACGTGGGGATGCGCCTCTTTGATCCGCTGGGTCGTGACCGCTCCATCCATCCCGGGCATCATCAGATCCATGAGGACGACGTGCGGCTGGAGTTGCCCGCACAGACGGACCGCATCCTCGCCGCTGCCGGCTTCGCCGACCAGTTCCAGATCGTCGTTGACCATGAGGAACGCCGCGAGCCCGCTGCGAACAACGGCATGGTCGTCGACGATCATCACGCGGATGCGCTCCGGCGCGCTCACGCGCGCTCCTCGCCCGGTTCCAGCCAGATGCACGCCACCTCGGTGCCCTGCCCGGGCCGGCTGGTGATCCGCAACACGGCGTCGATCGACTCCGCCCGCTCGCGGATGATGCGCAATCCAAAATGGTCTGCGGGGACGGTCGCGGGATCGAACCCCGCTCCGTCGTCAGCAATCCGCAACTCCACACCCTCCACTGCCTGACGAAGCGCTATGTCAACGCGCTTGGCCTTCGCGTGTTTCATGATATTGTTCAGCGCCTCCTGCGCCACCCGGTACATCGCGATGTTCACATCAGGAGGCAGCGGGCGCTGGCCCTCCACCGCCAGCGTGATCGGCAGCAGCGTGCGGCCCGAGACCGCGTCCGCGAGCTGCCGGAGCAGATCGCTCAGGGGCACGTCGATCAGCGCCGACGGCCGCAGTTCCAGAAGCAGCGTCCGCATCTCGGCCAGCGCCCCTCTGGTCAGGCGGCGCAGCTCGTCCAACCGCCGGCGGCCTTCGTCGGGGTTGCGCTCCCACAGCCGCGGGACCACCTCGGCGATCAGGCTGGCGGAGAATAACGTCTGCGTCACGGCATCGTGGAGTTCGCGGGCCAGGCGGCTGCGTTCCGCGGCCGCGGCCGCTTCTTCGCCCTGGGCGCGCAGACGGGCGTTCTCGATGGCGAGCGCCGCATGGTCGCTGAGCGTGACAGCCAGGGCGACCTCCTCGCCGGAAAACTGCCTTGGTCTTGGATAGTAGAGCACCAGGCCGCCGTACACGTCATCCTTCACGATCAGCGGGACGGCCAGCAAAGCATGGTAGCGGGCAAACGTCCGCTCGAGCAACTGGCGTTGTTTCGGGTTGTCGACCAGGAAATGGTCATCGAGAATGTTCATCGCGTCGCGCACGGCAACCGGCCGGCGTTCTTGTGCGGCGCGGCCCACGACGCCGTGACCGATCGGGATCGTGACGCCGGCGATGAACTCCGCGTCGAGTCCGCGCGCGGCTTGAATGTTGAGGGCGGTCCCATCGGCGCGCAGGCGCCAGACCGCCACGCCTTCGGCGCCAAGCAACTGGCTGGCCTGGATGACTACGAAGTCCAGGATCTCCTCGAGTGGGCGATTCGAATTGAGGATCGCGAGCACGTCGCGCAAGGCCTCGGCCACCTTGCGGCGCCGCTCGAGTTCTTGCGTGCGCTCCTCAACCCGGCCCTCCAGCGTTTGATAGGCCACGACGCGCTCGGTCACGTCGCGCATAATGCCCTCGACGGCCACGACCGTACCCCGCTCGTCGCGTACCGGGATGATGCGGTGCTCCGTCCAGACTGTGCGGCCGTCCTTGTGCCTCAAGCGAACGGTGACGAGCTCGGACGCCGCGTCTGAGGACTTCTCCAGCATCGCCTGGAGCAGTGGCCGGTCGTCCGGGTGCACGATCCTCCAAACCAGCTCAGGGTCGGCAGCGTGTTCTTCCGGCGAGTAGCCGTCGAATCGGATCACCGCAGGGCTGAGGTAGTCGAAACCGGGCGTGGGGGTCAGGCGATACCGATAGAGCACGTCCCAGGCGTTTTCGGCTAGGTGCCGGAACCGTTCGATGGTGCCCTGTGAAAACCCCCCGGGGTTCATCACGCTAAGAAAGTATACAGGTTACCGACCGACCTGCGTCCTATACCAGTCGAGCGTCTGACGGATCGCGTCGCGGTGCCGGGTGACGAGGGCGCCAAATGCCCGCCCGTACTTGCTGTGATCGACGACGAACGGCTCCACCCGCTGATACCGCTGTTCAGCGAGGGCGCGCATCGTCGGAACAACGACGCCCAGCGGTCCGATCGCCCATTCGGGAAGAACAACCATCTTGAAGGGGGCCCCGGCTTCCTCAAACACCATCTCGAGAAAGGCCCGGGTCGTGCTGGG
This sequence comes from uncultured bacterium, assembly GCA_967797525.1. Classification (GTDB taxonomy): domain Bacteria; phylum Sysuimicrobiota; class Sysuimicrobiia; order Sysuimicrobiales; family Humicultoraceae; genus JBGPNN01. The sequence continues at coordinate 6,162 of CBRGMJ010000077.1, forward strand.
CTCGGCACTGGGGACATGCCAAACGCCTCCCAGGGCTTCATCACGCTCCCCGAGGGTGACCAATGCGCGCGCAAAGTCGTCGATGAAAGTGTACGTATGCGGGAGAGCGGGCTCGCCTAGCACCTGGGCGGCTCTTTGGGTCAAAGCCGGAATGAAGACTCGTTCGCCAACGATGGACTGCCGTACATGCGGGCCAAAGAAGTCCGACCCCCGCCCGATCACGGCGCGCACCTTGCCGGCGGCATGCGCGTCCATAAGGGTTGTTGCCACTGCTGCCCGAGTACGGCCGTTCGGGCCCGCTGCCCGATAGGGCAGATCCTCCGTGAGCGGCCCGGCGAATCGCCCGTACATGTACACATTGTCACCATAG
>CBRGMJ010000078.1:0-6480 GCA_967797525.1 uncultured bacterium
ACCCGTCCGCCTGCAGCGAGGTCAGGTGGGTGGTGACCGCGGTGCGGGTGAGCTTCATCGCCCGCACCACGTCCTCGACCGCTTGGGGTCCACGCAGCCGGAGCATCTCGACGATCTTGCGGCGTGTTTCCTGCATGATGTCATCCTATCCAATGCCCGCATATCTGTCAATTACATCAATAACAACATGATCTATTGACACTATCGGTTCGCCTGTGCTACCTTCAGGGTAAATCGTTCCTCAAGAGGCTTACAGTCATGCAAATGCGTGTGGTGGCTCTTTTCTGTGCCCTCACGATCGCCGTGGTGGCGACCGCGCTTCCGCCGGCAGCGGCCCTCGGTCAGGGGTCAGCCCCCGACAAGTCCTTCGCCCTCCGCAGCGCCATGCGGAAACTCTGGGAAGACCACATCGCCTGGACCCGCCTCTACATCGTGAGCGTCGCCGCCGGTCTACCCGACAAAGACGCGACGGCCCAACGCCTGTTGCGCAATCAGGCCGACATCGGTAACGCGGTGAAGCCCTACTACGGCAATGAGGCGGGCGACAAGCTCGCGGCCCTGCTGCGGACGCACATCCTGATTGCCGCCGACCTGCTGCCCGCTGCCAAGGCGGGCGATACGGCCAAAGTCAACGATGCCAGCAAGCGCTGGACCGCCAACGCGGATGAGATCGCGACGTTTCTGAGCGGTGCCAACCCGGGGTCCTGGCCGCAGGCTGAGATGCGGAAGATGATGCGCGGCCATCTGGACCTGACCCTTCAGGAAGCGACCGCCCGGCTGAAGGGCGACTGGGCGGCGGATATCGCCGCCTACGACAAGGTGCACGACCAGATCCTGGAGATGGCCGACATGTTGAGCGCTGGGATCATCAAACAGTTTCCTGACAAGTTCAAATAGGATCTCGCTGACGCGCGACCCGGGAGAGCCCCGCGTTCCTCAGCGGGGCTCTCGCATTGGACGGTGTTTTGAATCCTGCCCGGATGCGAGGAGGCAGCATCAGGACCCCTCCTTGATCTCGATCATCTTCGAACGGCTCGCCAGCCCTCGGACGATCCGCACCGCTGAAAGCCGCACGCCGAAGAAGCGGGCTACGGCGCGCACAACGGCATCATTCGCGCGACCTTCGCGCGAAGGCGCGGTCACGGCGACGCGCAGCCGCGACGCGTCGATCCGCTCGATGCGTTCGCTCCGCGCCCCCGGAGTAACGGTCACCGTGATACGCACGGATCTCCTGGCCGCGCCATCAGACCCGCTGCAGGTGCGTGTCGCGAAACGCCCCCGGGTACTTGAGGCCGAATCCCAGCAGCCGGTCGCCGCCGATGTGAGCGGCCAGCACGCATCCGGCGGCGACCAGAGCGGGATTATGCAGCACCCAACCAACCGCGAGGAGCACAGCGGCGGTCGCATAAGTATGGACGACGTTGTAGGCGACGCTGCCGACCCGTGGATTCAGGCGGTACGCGGCGATCGAGAGATCGGGGGTGAGAAACGCCACGGCGAACCAGATCCAGTTGAGGCCGCTGGTCCCATAGCCGAAGACGGCGACGGCGGCGATGGCCAACCCCTCGAGTCGCAGCAGCGAACGGACCATGGCCCCTCCCTCCAATCACCCGGGCGGCGCCAGGGCCGCGACCTCTTCCGCTTCGGCCTGGGTCAGATCCCAATCCGCCGCCTTGACGTTGGCCTCGACCTGCTCGAGCTTCGTGACGCCGGTAATCACGGTCGACACCATCGGCCGGGTGAGCAGCCAGGCGACCGCGAGCTCGGTCAACGGATGCCCGTGATCGCGCGCCCAGGCCTCCAACTTTCGGACGACAGCAAAATTTCGCGGCGTCGCGAACATGTCGCGGGACCGCTCCACCTGTTCGAGGCGCGTACCCGGCGGGAACGCCTCGCCCTCCTTATACTTGCCGGTCAACATGCCCCCGGCTAGCGGAAAATACGGGATGATGCCGACGCCGAAGGCCCGGCACGCAGGCATCAGATCGTGCTCGATGCCGCGGTTCAGCAAACTGTATTGGGGCTGCTCGGAGATCATCGACGCCCAGCCGCGCCGGGCGCTGGACCACAGCGACCACACGAGCTGCCACGCCTTGAAGTTCGAAGAGCCGACATAGCGCACCTTGCCCTGGCGGACGAGATCATCGAGCGCCTCCATCGTCTCGTCGATTGATGTTGCGCCGTCCCAGACATGAATCTGCAGGAGATCCACGTGGTCCATGTTCAGCCGGCGCAGGCTCGCGTGTACTCCGTCGATAACGTGCTTGCGTGACGCACCCGTGTCGTTAGGCCCGTCGCCCATCGCCCACCCGACTTTCGTGGCGACCACGGCCTCCGCGCGCCGTTTCGCCAGCGCCCGCCCGACGTGCTCCTCGGACACGCCACGGCCATAGACATCCGCCGTGTCGAAGAAGTTCACGCCCAGATCGAGCGCCCGGTGGATGATCCGCTCTGAGGTCTGGGGATCCGTCACCCGGCCAAAGTTGTTGCCGCCCAAACCGACCGCGGACACCTTCAACCCGGAACTTCCCAGCCGCCGATAGCGCATCGAGACCCCCCTGGAAATCTCTCGTGAGTGTGGACGCGGGCTGTCTTTGACCCAGTGGACGCCAAGTCCTGCGATCAGCAGGAAGACGATCCCTCACGCGTAACCTGTGCTGTTGGAGCCCGGGTCTGCGACGGCCTAACAGGAGGAACGCATGAGCAAGGTGCGGCACCATTCGCTGGCAGCGATGCAACCTGAAGTCGTGAACCCCAAGATGATGCGCCGCATGGTGTGGGGCGAGCGTCTGATGGCGGCGTACATGGAGTTCAAGGCCGGGTTCGTGGCCCCGTCGCACCACCACGAAAATGAGCAGATCACCTACTGCATCTCGGGCACGATGCGGTTCTTCTTCCCCGACGAGCAGGACATCATCCTCCGCGGCGGCGAGCTGTTGCTCATCCCCAGCAACGTCCAGCACGGCGCGGAAATGATGGAGGACGTCGTAGAAATGGACATCTTCAACCCGCCGCGGCAGGACTGGATCGCGGGAACGGACGCGTATCTGAGGCGATAGCCGGGTCGATCGGTCGGCGAGGCTATCGCGCGGGCTGTGGTTCGTCCGCCAGGTCGCGGAGCAGCGCGTCCAGGTCGAGCGGTCCGTTCGTCATCGTCATACGGCCGTCCGGGGTTCGGGGCCATTCGGACCGATCGCGGTCTCGGTAGATCTCGATGCCATTCCCATCGGGATCGCGGAAGTAGATCGCTTCGCTGACACCATGATCCTGTGCTGCACCGATCTGCACGCCGTGATCGAGCAGCCGTCGGTACGTGCGGGCGAGTTCACGGCGGTTCGGCAGAAGGATCGCAAAGTGATAGAGACCCGTTGTGCCTTTGGGCGGTGGACTGCCGTCCTTGCTGCCCCAGGTGTTCAGCCCGATGTGATGATGATAGCCGCCCGCCGACAAGAAGGCGGCCTGTGCCCCGTCAGTCACTTTCAACTCAAACCCCAGCACGTCCCGGTAGAAGGCGATCGACCGCTCGAGATTCGACACCCTCAGGTGGATATGGCCGATGCGGGTCTCCGGATGAATCACGCGACCAGTATAGAAAGCAACGTGTTCAAGGGTCAAGGCGCGGGCAAGATCGCCAGATCGCGAGGTACAATGATCGTACAGACCCAACGATGCTGGAAGCCGCGTACCGTTACGCACTGGCGAACCGCGCCGTGTTTCTCGACGCGCTGTTCACGCAAATCCATCTCTCGGTGCTCGCGCTAGCGATCGGCGGCGCGTTGTCCGTGCCTCTCGGCGTCTACATCGCCCGCCGCCGGCCGTTTGCGCCTCAACTACTGAGCGCCTTCAGTGGACTGCGCGTCGTGCCGAGCCTGGCTATCCTGTTCCTGGCCGTGCCCTATCTCGGACTGGGATTTCTTCCCGCGCTCGTGGCGTTGGTCATATTAGCCTGTCCTCCCATCTTGATCAACACCGATGCCGGCTTTCGCGGCGTGGACGCGGGCGTCGTGGAGGCGGCGCGTGGGATGGGGATGGACCCCCGGCAGGTGCTGTGGCGCGTGGAAGTGCCGCTGGCCATGCCGGTCGTGGTCGCCGGCGTCCGCACGGCGGCCGTCGACGTGTTTGCCAGCGCTACCCTGGCGGCGTTCATCGGCGGCGGCGGGCTTGGCGATTTTATCTACCGTGGATTTGCGTTGTTCGAACCGCCGATCATGCTCGTCGGCGCCATCCCCGTGGCGATCCTGACCCTTGGGGCCGAAGGGGCACTGGCCAGTGTACAGCGACTGCTCGAGAACGTGTCCCGCGCATCGTAGCGCCATCCTGGTAAGGGGGGAATTGGATTGAAGCGCGCCTCGCAACTCGCCGTGTTCGTGCTTGTCGCACTCTTACTCACCGGGTGCTCTCGGGCGACCCCGGTCACGCTCAAGGTGGGCTCCAAAGACTTCACCGAAGAGTTCATCTTGGCCGAGATGTATTCGCTGCTCCTCGAAGAGGCCGGTTTCAAGGTCGAGCGCAAGTTCAACCTCGGCGGCACCCCGATCGCCCACGCGGCGCTGGTCAAAGGTGATATCGACCTGTATCCCGAGTACACGAGCACCGGGCTCTTAACCGTGCTCAAGGAGAAACCGTTGGCGGATGCTACCGCGATCCTTGAAGCCGTTCGGAAAGGGTACCGCGAACAGTTCAAACTGTCCTGGCTCGAACCGGCGCCGTTCAACGACACGCAGGCGCTCGCGACGACGAAGGACGTCTCAGAAAAGCACGGTATCAAGACCTACTCCGATCTGTCCGCGAAGGCGGCCGAGCTGCGCCTGGGTGGACCGGCCGAGTTCGCCGAGCGGGCGGACGGCATCAAGGGCCTGCAGCAGGCCTACGGCGGCTTCCAGTTCAAGGAGTTCAAACAGCTTGGGACCGGCAGCCTCCGCTACGAAGCGCTGAAGACCGGTCAGATAGACGTCGTCGTGGCCTTCGGCACCGACGGCCAGATCAGCGGGATGGGGCTGGTCCTTTTGCAGGATGACAAGCACTTCTATCCCGTCTATCAGGCGGCTCCCGTCGTGCGCACCGACGTGCTCGACAAGAACCCCAAGATCACCGAGGCGCTCAACAAGCTCGCGCCGCTGCTGACCGACGACGTCATGGCCGGTCTGAACTGGCAGGTGGATGGCCCGACGAAGAAAGAGTTCGCCGCCGTCGCCAAGGCCTTCTTGCAGGAGAAGGGGCTGCTCAAGAAATAACGCCGCATGGGCGCCATCGATATCGAGCACGTCCACAAGCGCTTCCCGGACTTCACGCGAGACGCGGTGGAGGACTGCTCGCTGTCGGTCGAGAGCGGCGAGTTGACTGTCCTGCTAGGACCATCCGGCTCGGGCAAGACGACGCTGCTCAAATTGGTCAACCGGCTCTACGAGCCCGATGCCGGCCGGATTCTCATCGAAGGCGTCGACGCACAAACGATCGATGCACCACTCCTGCGGCGGCGCATCGGGTATGTCATCCAGCAAGTAGGGCTGTTTCCGCACCTGCGGGTGGAGCAGAACGTCGCCACCGTGCCGGAGCTGCTCGGCTGGTCGCGGCCGCGGATCGAAGCCCGGATCGACGAGTTGCTCGATCTGGTTGGACTGCCGCGGTCGTACCGCCGGCGCTACCCGCGTCAGCTCTCGGGTGGCGAGCAGCAGCGGGTGGGGCTGGCCAGGGCGCTGGCCGCCGATCCTCATATCATGCTCATGGACGAGCCGTTCGGGGCGCTGGATGCGATTACCCGCGCTCGCCTGCAGGACGAGTTCCGCACGATCCAACAGAAACTGCACAAGACCATCTTGTTTGTCACGCACGATGTGGATGAGGCGCTACGTCTTGCCGACCGCATGGCCATCATGCGCAGCGGCCGCGTCGTCCAGCATGACCGGCCGCTCGCGATCATCACGCGTCCCCACGATGAATTCGTCCGGCAACTCCTGACCAGCGATGATGTGCTGCGGCAGCTCAGCCTTGTCCCGGTGGAGGCGGTGGTCGGTGGACCGGCCGGCGCGTCGCCGGATGCTCCGACCGTTCGGATGAGCGACAGCCTGCGTACGGCGATTTCCCTCTTGCTGCAGAGCGACGCCCCGGCCCTGACGGTCATCAGTACGGATGGGCGTACTGTCGGGCGGCTGACCTTCGAGGACATTCGCGGGGCCGTGCTTGCGGGGCGGACCGCCGCACGCCCATGAGTTACCTCATCGAGAATCCCGGCCAGGTGCTGCGGCTGCTCGGTGAACAGTTATGGCTGACGGTCGCCGCGCTGACGCTCGCGGCGCTCATCGCCCTTCCTCTCGGGGTGCTTGCGTCGCGCAACCGTCGGGTGCGAGGACCGCTCCTTGCGATCCTGGGGATCATCTACACGATCCCCAGCCTGGCCTTGTTTGTGCTGCTCATCCCGCTGCTGGGTCTCGGCTTCGCCCGCTCGCTCCAACCACTCGAGCGCACTCACGCCCTGCGACG
>CBRGMJ010000079.1:0-6462 GCA_967797525.1 uncultured bacterium
CGGACTCCCCGGCGTGCCGGTCATCGAACCCGACATGCGCGCGCTCACCCGCGCGCTCGAATCCACCTACCGGTTCGTCGCGTCCTGAGGTCCGTTACGCCATGCGGCGCGGCCTCAGTCGCTACTTGCCGGTCCTGAACACGTCGAGGATCGGCACCGGCCCGGCCACATAGGTCGGCATCTGGCCATTCCATTTCTCGATCGCCTTGATCTGGGCTTCGATGCGCCGCAGTTCGATCAGGGCCGGCGTGACATTCTCTTTTTGGATGCGCAACGCCTCGGCTTGGGCGCGCGCCTGCTCGATCTGTTGCTGAGCCTCAAGCTTGACCCGCTGGAGGTCGCGTTCGGCCTTCAGCACCTGCTGCGTCGCGGTGACCTTCGCCTCGATGGCTTCGTTGAACGACTTGCTGAACGCGAAGTCGGTGATGGACATCGCCTCGGAACGGATATGGAACCTGACGAGGCGCTCCTCGAGGTTCTTCTGGATAGCGTCGCGAACCTCCGGCCGCCGCGTGATCAACTCCTCGGCGGTGAACCGGGCCGTGGCGGCCTTCACCGCCTCTTGGATGGCCGGCTTGATGATCCGGAACTCGTACTCGTGCCGCAGCCTGCGGTAGATGTCGACAACCTCTAAGGCGTCGAGCGCGTAGTTCAGCGTGACCTTCGCTTTGACATCCTGCAGGTCGCGGGAGGCGGCTTCGGCGACGGCGTCATAGGAGACAACCTGTACGGAAATCAACTCGACGGCATTGATGAAGGGCGTGACCATGAACAAGCCCTCACCCTTGACCTCCCCGCTCGGCGCGCCAAACCGCAGGACCACGCCTCGGTAGCCGGAGGGGACCTGTCCAAAGCTGGCGGCCACAGCCAGCGTGAACACCGCGATGAGTAGCGCAAGCACGACGGCGCCCGCGCTCGCGCCCACCATGCGCGACCGTCCGGGCCCGGTCTGTTGCATGGTCATTGACCGCCGGGCCACCAGGAACGCCGCTGCAAACCCGATGATGTAGACGACCAGTTTCAAGAAACCCATTGGATCCACCACCTCCCGGGTCGTGGGTGCGTCACGTCGGTGGACACGCGCCGGTCAGCCGCTGACTCCTACCGGTCAGGGCACGGGTGTCGGCGTGGAGCGGGCGGCCGTGTCCACAAAGAACTGGGTCTCCAGGGCGGCCGCCGTCGGCGGCTCGTAGCCGAAGCGCACATACCCGATCAAGGCGGGGTGCACAACCCGCACCGCTTCGTACACCAGCAACGCGACCCGTCGGTACGAGAAATGTCCGGACTCGCGGGCCCGCAGCGGAATCATCGAGTACAGCTCGCGCAGGTTCATCGTGGCCAGGAAGCGGCGGTTGTGCGCGTTCGTGACCAGATAGGCCGCGTCCAGCGGGAAGTCTCGGGCGATGACCTGATGGGTTTCCGTGGCCCGCTCGATGGCGTCGCGGAACCGCTGGCCACATCCGGCGTCGTCCATCGCGCGTGGGACGGCGTAGCCGAGATCGACCGTCGGAGGCTGCGGGGTTTGCGTCATCCTGCGGTGTCGCTTCAGGTCGAAATAGGCGCCCTGATCGCAGACGATATCGAAGGTGTAGGTGGTGTGTTCGAGCTCGCGGATGGGAGTGTCATGCCGGCCCAGCCGCCCCAACGCTTGGCCCAGCGTAGCGGCGCGTTCGGGGGCGGTCATGTTCGACGCTTCCGCCCAAGCGTCAGGATACGATCGCCGGCCGAACCCATAGAGGCATGCCGCGAGCACCCGGAGCTCGGCGTTGCGATCGTGGTGCACGAGACGCACGCTGGCGATCTCATCCGTCCCCGAGTGTCCATTGAGATGGTGCTCCGCCAGCGCCGTCAGCCCCTGAGCGGTCTCCATCAGATACGGATTAGGGTCGGCGTATTTCAGAAGGGTGGGCACCTCAGCCGCTGCGACCCGCTTGACCTCGCTGCCGATTGCGCGCACTTCCTCCAGGGGGTGCGAGAGCATCTTGGTGATCGCGTGCTCCAGCGCCCGCGCGTTGGCCGTCATCCCCACGTTGGCCAGGGTTGCGCACGGGAGCAGGAACCGGCAGACGTCGATGTACTTGGAGCGAATGCGCGCGCCGTAGGCCCGTTCCGTCTCGTCCGCCTTCCGCGGGTGCCACGCTTCGATGACCCGGCGCACCGGCTCGAGGCTGGCCTGGTACGCTTCGAAGAGCTCTCGGCAGGCGCCCGCATATCGCGCGGCATGACCCGACGCGGCGATCGCGGGGGGGACGTAGAAGGCATCGAAGATCTGGTAGCGCGTCGACTTCTCCGTGTACGAGCAGAGCCGGTTGCTCTCGAGGCTTTCGATGGCGAGACGCGAAAGGTTCTCCAACGCGAGGTGCAACACCGCGTGCTCCGCCACCGACCCGTGGCCGTACCCCAGCACCCATTTCTCGTGAAACTCGCTCGATTGCTCCTGCGTCAGCTCATTGGCAATCTCGCGAAAGGGCTTGGGGCTGCGCGAGGTTTTGGCAAAGGCCACGGCTATGACCTCAGGGGGAAGGAGCCTGGGGCTAAGGAGGTAGATGTCGCGAAGTCGCTGCGATGGAGAGCCGTCGATAGAGGCGAATTGTGGGTTCATGGCCTTCCCCCCGGGGTCGCCGCGTAATTCAGCGTCAGTGGACGAAATCCCTGCTGGCAGCCACCATATCTTGTGGATAAGCTGTGGACAGGACGCAACATGTCGTGCCCCCAGGAGCGTGGGAGGAGAGGCCGGGTGCAGCGGCCAACTCCACCGCGTGGACTTCGTTGGGATGCTTCGGGAACGGCTCCGATCGGCCTCGGCGCGTGATCTCGCCCCCCACAGCCACAAGCGAGCCGCCGTGCTCGTCCCCATCTTCGAGGCGACCGACTCGGCGTATCTGCTGCTCACCAAGCGGACCGACAAAGTCGAGCACCACAAGGGGCAGATCTCGTTCCCCGGTGGCGGCGAGGAACCCGGCGATAGGGACCTGCTTGATACCGCGCTGCGCGAAACGTACGAAGAGATCGGCCTCGACCCCTCGGCCGTCGAGGTGTGGGGACGTCTCGATGAGACCGAAACCGTGGTATCCGGGTTCGCCATCACGCCGTACGTGGGCAGGATCCCCCCGCCTGACGGTCTGCGGCCAAACCCGAACGAGATCGATCAGATCATCACCGTGCCGCTCGAGGTCTTCTTGAACCCCGCCCAACGCCGGGTCGAGCGCGTTGTGCGCGAAGGCCAGGAGTGGGAGCTCATCTTCTTCGACTACCCGCCGCATGTCATCTGGGGCGCGACGGCGCGGATCATCAGCAGCATGATCCGGGTGCTGGCCGACCCGTGAAACTGGTGGTCTTCTCCGATGTCCACGGCAACGCCGTCGCCCTTGACGCAGTCCTCACCGACATCTCCGCGCAGCGGGCCGACACGGTGATCTTTGGGGGCGACCTGGCCTTTGGCGGCCCCGAGCCTGAGACGTGCACGGCCCGGGTGCGGGAGATGGGGATCCCGTGTCTCCGAGGCAACACCGACGAATGGCTCACTGACGCGCCGGGGCTGCCGGACGACGCCCTGTCGGTGTGGACTCGAGCCCGGCTCTCGCCGCCCTCACGGTCCTGGTTTTCAGGCCTGGCGTTCGCGCACCGTCTCGACGAAGTCTGCATCGTCCACGCCACCCCATGGAGCATCTCCGATGCGGTGTTCCCCGACGCCGACGACGCGATGCTCCGACGGGTGCTGAAGGAGGCCCGGGCAGGCAACGTCGTCTACGGGCACATCCACCGCGCATGGGTCGGGCGGGTGCCGGGCGCCGGCCTGATCGTGAATACCGGCAGCGTCGGGTTCCCCTTCGATGGCGACGTGCGGGCGAGCTACGCCGTCCTCACCCGGAGCGGGTCCGGATGGACGCCTGAGATCCGCCGGGTTCCATATGACGTCGAGCGGGCTGCGGCGACGTTTCCTGCGGATCATCCGGCGCGCGACCGCTGGGCCGCGATGATGCGTCGGGCGCGCCGGGAACCCTAGCGCGGTATACTGGGTGGTGACATGATTCGGACTGCGATCTATCTCGATTATGCCGCCACAACGCCGGTCGACCCGGGGGTGTCGGCCGCCATGCAGCGGTACCTCACCGAGACGTTCGGCAATGCCGGCAGCGTCCACCAGTTTGGGCAAGCCGCTCGGGGCGCTGTGGATGAAGCTCGCGTGTACGTGGCGCGTCTCATCGGCGCCCAACCGAAGGAGATCGTCTTCACCAGCGGGGCCACTGAGTCAAACAACGCCGCGATCCTCGGCACGGTCTATGCGCGTGACATGTCCGGCCGGCACGTCATCACCGCGGCCACCGAGCATCACGCCGTCCTTGAGCCGTGCAGGTGGCTGGCAGGCCGCGGCGTTGAGGTGACGATCCTGCCGGTGGACCATTACGGTGTCGTCGATCCCGATATGGTTCGGCGCGCAATCCGGCCCGAAACCGTGCTCATCACGGTCATGCACGGCAACAACGAGATCGGGACGCTGGCGCCCATCGCTGAGATCGGCCGGATCGCCCGCGACCGCGGTGTGCGTTTTCACACCGACGCGACGCAGAGCGTGGGCATCGTACCGCTCGACGTGGACGGCCTGAATGTCGATCTCCTCTCCATGTCGGCGCACAAGCGCTACGGGCCCAAGGGCGTCGGGGCGTTGTACATCCACTCCGGTGTGCGTATCGAGCCGTTCCTCCACGGCGGCAGCCAGGAGCGCGGCCGCCGCGGAGGCACTGAGAACGTCCCGGGGATCATGGGATTCGCCGTCGCGGCAAAGATCGCCACTGGATCGATGCATGGCGACGCTGAGCGGATCGGGACGCTGCGTGACCGTCTGGCCGCGGGGCTCGGGGCGATCGATGGGGCGATGCTGAACGGTCATCCGAGCGCACGGCTGCCGGGGATCGTGAACGTCTCCTTCGCCGAGGCCGACAGTGAGGCGTTGCTGCTCGCGCTCGACCTGGACGGCATCGCGGCGTCGAGCGGGTCGGCGTGCACATCCGGCAGCCTGGAACCGTCGCACGTGATCGCCGCGCTTGGGATTCCGGAGGCGCACGCGATGGGGACGCTACGATTCTCCTTGGGGCGGTGGACCACGACCGAAGAGATCGATGCCGTCCTCACCGCGCTGCCCAAGATCTTGTCGAACATCCGGCGCCCTGCGGCGCGGCGGCGGTGACGGCATTGTCTGATTACCTCCCGGTGTTCGTTCACTTCACCCTCGTCGTCGGCCTTACCGTCGTCCTGCTGGCCGCTCATGCGGTCCTCGGGGGCAGCCGGCCCACCCCTCCCAAGCAAGAGCCGTACGAATCCGGCGTGTGGCCGAGCGGCACCGCCCGCGAGCGCGTGCCGATCCGCTACTATCTGATCGCGATGCTGTTTCTGCTGTTTGACATCGAAACAGTGTTCTTGTTCCCCTGGGCCGTCGTCTACCGGAGTCTCGGGCTGACCGGGCTCCTCGAGATGCTGGTCTTCATCGGCATCCTCGGCCTGGGTTTGATCTATGCGTGGAAACGCGGGGCGTTGGAATGGCAGTAACCCCACGGGATGGGATCGAGCGCGAGGCGGCCGACCTCGAGAAGCGTCTGCTGGTCACGACCGTCGACCGGATGCTCGGGTGGGCGCGCGCGGGCAGCATCTGGCCGGCGCAGTTCGGGCTGGCCTGTTGCGCCATCGAGATGATGGGCGCCGCGGCCGCCCGCTTCGACATCGCGCGCTTCGGGAGCGAGCTGTTTCGAGCGTCGCCTCGCCAGGCCGACCTGCTGATCGTCTCCGGCCGAGTGTCGCAGAAGATGGCGCCGGTCGTCCGCCACATCTACGATCAGATGCTCGAACCCAAATGGGTCATCGCGATGGGGGACTGCGCGTCTTGCGGCGGCGTCTTCAACAACTACGCGCTGGTCCAGGGTGTGGACAAGGTCATCCCGGTGGATGTCTACATCGCGGGCTGCCCACCGCGGCCCGAGGCCTTGTTGTACGGGATCATCAAGCTGCAAGAAAAGATCGTCGCGACCGGGGGCCGGCGGTGAGCGCGGTCGGCGACCTGGTGGCGAGGGCTCAGCAGCACACGGGCGTCGCCTTGGACGTGACCGAGTTCCGCGGCGAGACGACAGTCACCGTTCCAGCGGAGCGGGTGCTCGACGTCCTCGGCGCCTTCGGCGCTGCGCCGGGTGGGCCACTCGTGCTCACCGACCTGACCGCCCTCGATCGACACCCGCACGAGCCCCGTTTTGAAGTGGTCTACCTGCTCACCGGGTATGCTCCATCGGTGCGGCTGCGGGTGAAAGCGCGGTTGCCGGGGAACTCGCCAGTTATCGCCAGCGCGACCGGGTTGTGGCCTGCGGCCAACTGGTTGGAACGCGAGGTCTTCGACTTTTACGGCATCCGGTTCGACGGGCATCCGAACCTGACGCGTATCCTGATGCCGGATGATTGGGAAGGGTATACGCTCCG
>CBRGMJ010000080.1:0-6444 GCA_967797525.1 uncultured bacterium
GACGCTCGCCCTTATCCTGCTCCTCGCGCCGCCCCTAACGTGGCTGGGGATCGTCTATCTGGGTTCGCTACTCTCCTTGCTCGTCCAGAGCTTCTTTTCGCTCGACGGGTTCACGGGTCAGGTGGTCCGAAAGGTCACGCTGGCGACGTATCGTGATCTCTTCACGGCCGCGAACATCGACATCGTCGTCCGCACAGCGGGCATGGCCGCCGTCGTGACGTTCGCGGCCGCCGTGGCCGCATTTCCCGCCGCATACTACATGGCGCGCTTCGCCTCACCGCGGGTCAAGGCCATCCTCTACCTCGCCATCCTCCTGCCATTGTGGTCGAGTTATCTCGTGAGAGTCTATTCGTGGAAATTGATCCTCGCGAAGGAGGGCATCCTCAACTGGGCCCTTGAGCGACTGCGCCTGGATGGGTTGCTCCACTGGCTGCTCGAACTCCCGTTCATCGGGGGCCCGTCACTGTCAGTTTCGCTTGCGGGAATGTTTGTCGTCTTCCTGTACGTCTGGCTGCCGTACATGATCTTGCCGATCGAGGCCGCGCTCGAGCGCGTGCCTCAATCGTATATCGAGGCATCCGGCGATCTCGGGGCCCGACCGCTGGAGACCTTCAGGCGAGTCCTCCTGCCTCTCGCCCTGCCAGGCGTCGTGGCCGGGTCGATCTTTACGTTCTCGCTGACACTGGGAGACTTCATCGTCCCCTACGCGCTGGGGAACTCGGCGCTGTTCATCGGGCAGGCGGTGCTGGCCCATCAAGGCACGGCAGGCAATATCCCGCTGGCCGCCGCCTTCACGGTAGTGCCGATGGTCATCATGGCGATCTATCTGGTCGCGGCCAAGAGGCTGGGGGCGTTCGATGCTCTCTAGGACCGCCGGGCGCCGAATGGCCGGGACCGCCACAAGCCGGGCATCGTGGCCGTTGAAGCTCGCCACCGGCGCGGTACTCCTCTTCCTACACACGCCAATGGCGATCATCCTCCTCTACGCCTTCAACGTGGAGGACGCGACGTTCAGCTTCCCGCCGCCAGGCTTGACGCTCAACTGGTTGACCGTGGCGTGGAACCGATCTGACATCTGGGCCGCGCTGTCGCTGTCGCTTCGCGTCGCGGTGAGCACGACGGCCGTCGCGCTCCTGCTCGGCACCATGGCGGCCGCGGCGGTGCACCGGACCCGCTTCTTTGGTCGCGAGACCATCTCGTTTCTGGTGATCCTGCCGATCGCGCTGCCGGGCATCATCACCGGGATCGCCCTCCGCTCCGCCATCAGCCTGGCCAGCATCCCCTTTAGCTTTTGGACCATCGTCGTCGGGCACGCCACGTTCTGTGTCGTCGTCGTGTACAACAACGTGCTGGCGCGGTTTCGTCGTACCGCGCGCTCGCAGATCGAGGCCTCGATGGATCTGGGGGCGTCGTCGTTCGAGACCTTCCGGTATATCGTCCTGCCCAACATCGCCACGGCGTTGCTGGCCGGAGGGATGCTGGCATTCGCGCTCTCGTTTGATGAGGTGATCGTGACCACGTTCACCGCGGGCCAGCAGGAGACGCTGCCGATCTGGATGTTCAACCAGCTCACCAAACCCCGCCAGCGACCGGTCACCAACATCGTGGCGATGTTCGTGATCGCGGTCACGTTCATCCCGATCCTGTTGGCGCACCGGCTCACTCGGGACGCGGGCGAGAGCACGCTGAGATGACCCGCGCCCGGCTGTGGGTACTGGTGATCCTGATCGCGGGCTGCGGACCACGGACCGCAGACGTCGCCGGTGCCTGGCAGGGCACCTGGACGGGCATCGATGGCCGCTCGACCGGCGACTTCCGCGTCGATGTTCAGCAGCGCGGTAAGACCATCAGCGGTGAGATCACCCTGGGTCTCGACGCACTCTCCAAGGCGCGCATTACCGGCGTCGTTGACGGCCAAAAGGTCCGATGGGGCGTCCTCCGCGAGAACCTGGTCGTCCTCACGTTCGAGGGCCAGGTCGACGGAGACACCGCGAGCGGGACGTACACGATCGGCGCGACTGCGCAGGGACGCTGGAACGCCCGCCGCGCAGCGCGCTGAAGACGACGGCTAGAAGTAGTTGGACGTGATCCCGCCGTCGGCCACCATCACCGCGCCGTTTGTCCAGGTCGATTCGTCTGACGCCAGGTAAAGCGCCAGGTTCACGATGTCTTCGGGGCGGCCAAAGCGTCCCATCGGGATGCGCGCGAGCCGCACCGCCTTCGCGTCGGGATTCGTGAGCAGCCACGAGGTTAGGAGCGGCGTCTCGATCGGCCCGGGGCAGATTGCGTTGGTGCGGATGTTCTTCGGGCCGAACTGCACGGCCAGCGACTTGGTGAGCGCGATGACCCCACCCTTGCTGGCCGTATAGGCGTCCTGGGGTACGGTGCACCCGACGAGCGCCACGAACGACGCGATGTTGACGATCGACCCGCCGCCCGCCCGCACGAGCGCCGGGATCCCGTGCTTGCAGACTAAGTAGATGCTCTTGAGATTGACGTTCATGACACGATCCCAGATTGCCTCGTCAAGGTCGATGACCGATCCATCCTCGGCGGGAAAGATGCCGGCGTTGTTGTAGAGTACATTCACGCGACCGAAGGCCTGCTCGCCCGCCCGTACGACCGCGGCCACGTCGGCCTCTTTGGACACATCGGTACGGACGAAGACGGCCTCTCCCCCGGCTCTGCGGACCGCCGTCACCGTTTCCTGACCCGGCGGTTCGGCGATTTCGCTGACGACGACCTTCGCGCCCTCTTTCGCAAACAGCACCGACGCCAGACGCCCCATCCCGCTGCCCGCGCCGGTGATCAACGCCACTTTGCCGTCGAGACGTCCCATCGCGATCCCTCCGTGGTCCCGCGCTCACATCGCCAGACCGCCGATCAGGCCGGCGACGCCGCTCTTTCGAAAGAGCGCCACCGTCCGATCAGCCGGCAGTGTGCGGCTCTCGAGCCGCCGGCGAATCGGCAGCAGGAAGCGTTCCTCCGCCCGCCCGCGCCGCCGCAGGGCTTCTTCGCACAGATCGACGATCCCCGCCAGGAACCGTGGGGCAGGCTCCGGCGCGCGCAGACCGTGGCGCACTACCTCGCGGCGATATCCCGCCATGGCCGGCCACGGATCCGATCCCACACGATCCTGCACATAGGTCATGACGCTGGGCATCGCCTCAACGAGCGCGAGCGACAGCGCCGCGGCGGCCAGCGGCTCGTCCGGCGGTTGCTGGCAGGCGGGGCGGATCTCGATCGTGGCGTTCTTCACGCGGGGCCTCGCGCTGTTCCACGTGTAGTGCTCGTGCCAGAGAAACATCTCATAGTCGGATCGGTGCATCGCCAGGTAGGAGGTGAACGGCCGGCTGTGTTGGACGAAGCGGTGGCCCTTGCGCAGTGAATAACACCGCTGCGCGCAGACAAACGCCACGTAGTCTTCGAGGGACGTGAACCGCCGGGGTGTCATGCCGTGCCGGTGTTCCCCGAGTCCCCCAAGCAACCCCTCACGCCCGGAAACAAACCGCCCGACGCGCCCCACGTAGACCGATGAGTTCGCGGTCAACGCGATGATCGGCCCCGATACGAGATTCATCACGTTGATCGCGTCGACCAGCTCACCCCGCGAGACGTCCACCTGCACCTGGTCGCTGGCCGTCGTGGTGAAGTACAGCCACGGGCGGCCGATCGCCCGATAGAGCGGAGTGTATCGTCGCTTTGGCGTCATCAGTGCCGGGGTCCCACGCGTGCGGGGCTGGATGCCATACCCCAGCACCCGCATGCCACGCGACGCCGCGAGCCGGCTCAGACGCGACACCGCGGGCCCCGACAGCGCCTCCAGTTGGTGCAGATCATCGGCGGGTGGGAAGACGATCTCGGCCGTGGCCCGCCCGACCTCCACCTCGTAGCCGATCCGTCCCAGGTCGATGCGCACAATCGTCCTGCGGCGCGCCGGATCATCGTAGGTGATGTTCTGCCCACCTTCCTCCTGCAGCGGCTCCCAGAGCCGCGACGTCTCGCCGGCGCGGCCATCCGGCAGGACCAACGGAAACTCGGCCTCGCGCCCGATCTTTCTCGGACCGCGCAGGGCCGGAGGAAAATCATTCCTCATCCGCTGCGCCAGACGGTCGATGGCCGCCTGCACGCGCTGCTGCGAGGACTTCCGTGCGGCCACGCGAGCGCTCAGAACGACGGGTATGTGGACGCGTCCGGGCACAGGCGGTACACCCGGTGGCCGATCAGGCGGCCGTCGGCGTCCAGATGGAACTGGTTCAATTCGAGGTTGACGATGTCGTCGCGCAGCGACGCGTAGGGATCCAGCCCCCGCAATTCGCCGTGCAGTTGCTGCATGAAGTTCTGGTGAGACGAGACGAGCACGCGCTTGCCCCGGTGCGCGCCCAGGGTCCGGGTGAGGAACGCGCGCGCCCGGGTCCGCAGCGTCTCGAACGACTCGCCGCCCGGTGGGTTGAGCGAGTACCGGACGTGTTCGATCGGCACATAGATGACGAATGGGAACCTCTCACGAATCTCGTCCTGGGTCAGCCCTTCCATCTCACCGAAGCTGCGTTCGATGGCCAGATCGTCGATGAGCATCTGCTCGCGCTTCCAGCCGGTGACGATCTCGGCCGTCTCGATGGCGCGGCGCAGGCTGGAGGCGATCACCACGTCGATCGGCGTCCCGTCGAAGTTGGCGCGCGCGTCCTGAGCCTGCCGGCGCCCCACGTCGAGCAAGGGGGCATCGAGCCGACCCCCTGTGCGTTTCGAGCGGTTGAGCTCGGTCAGCCCGTGACGCAGTGTATACAGCAGCGTCTGGCCGGGAGCAAGAACGGGCTGATCGATCATCACGCGGCCGTCTCCTAAAGATTGCTGATCTGAACAGGCCGAGCGGGTTCGGCCGCGTCGAACCCGAAGACCCGCGAGTAGAAGTAGAGCTCGGCATCCAGGGCCTGCCTGATGGTCTCTGCGCGGCGGAACCCGTGCTGCTCGCCCTCAAAGGGCACATAGGCCACCGGGATTCCGCGCTCGCGCAGCGCGGCAAACATCCGCTCCGCCTGGTTCGGCGGCACGACCCTGTCCTCGAGCCCTTGGAACAAGATCAGCGGGCACGAGACGCGGTCCACAACGTGGATCGGTGATCGCTGCACGTACAGGTCGCGGCGCTCGGGATACGGCCCCACCAGCCGGTCGAGATAGCGCGACTCAAACTTGTGTGTCTCGGTGGCTAGGGCCTCGAGATCGCTGACCCCATAGTAACTGGCCCCCGCCGTGAAGACGTTGCGGAACGCCAGCGCCGCCAGCGTCGTATAGCCGCCCGCGCTGCCCCCGCGGATCGCGAGCCGCCTGCCGTCGACCAGACCGCGCTCCACGAGGTACCGCGTCCCGTTGACGCAATCGTCGATGTCGACGATGCCCCACCGGCCGTTGAGCCGCTCTCGATACGCCCGACCGTATCCCGTGCTCCCGCCGTAGTTCACATCGAGCACAGCAAAGCCGCGGCTCGTCCAGAACTGGACGCTGAGACTCAGCGTGCTCGATGTCGCGCCCGTCGGCCCGCCGTGGCTGATCACGAGCAGTGGGGGCCGCTCGCCCTCCGGGGCGGCATAATCCGTGTTCCGCGGAGCATAGAAGAATGCGTGCGCGGTGTTGCCCTCCTCGGTCGGGAACTCAATCGCCTGGGGGATCGAAAGATAGCCGGAGTCGATCGGATTCTCCCAGCCGCGGCGTAGCACTTCGCCGCGACCTGTTGTCAGGTCGACGGTGACGATCGAGGGGGCTTCTGTAGGCGACCCACCCAGAAATACGGCTCGCCCGGGCGCGGCGCGCACACTGGCCATCTCCGAGTAGGGAACATCGATTGGTCGCAGTGCCCGCGTGGTGAGATCCAGCGCGGCCAGGTGCCAGATCCCACGCTGCGTGTACGAACAGATGATGCGGGCGGGTGACGCGAACGCGTAGGTCGACATCCCAAAGACCCATTGAGGCCCGCCGAATTCGGCCTCCAGCTCGGTAAGGACGTCGACACGTCCGCTGTGCAGGCGGTAGAGGTTCCACCATCCGGTCCGGTCCGACACGAAATGCAGGATCCCGTCCGGCGACCACTCTGGCTGGAAGATGGACTCGTCGATGCCACCCGCCACGAGTTCCGCCCGGGCCACGGAGCCGTCGCCGGCGAGTTCGCCCACCCACAGGTCGGTACCGTCCCACGGCATGTTGGGATGGTTCCACGCGAGCCAGGCCAGACGCGACCCATCGGGGCTGAGGCGAGGCGATGAATAGAAATCGTATCCGGAGGCCAGCACCCGCACCGGCCCGCGTCCTTCGCTGTCGAGGCTCACCAACGTGTTGGCGGCCTCGCGGGCTCCGGCCGTGTGGTCCTCGCGAATGCAGATGATTCTCCCGCGGCGCCGGTCGATCCCGCCGTCGGCATACCGCAGAGTCCGCGCGGAAACGGGCGACGGC
>CBRGMJ010000081.1:0-6438 GCA_967797525.1 uncultured bacterium
GTCTGCTCCACGGCAACGTGGGTCCACTGGCACCGGAACTGGAGACACTCGTTCCGCAGGAGGGTTCCGGGAAGGAGGCCGGCCTCGCAGAGGATCTGGAAGCCGTTGCAGCTTCCGAGCGCCAGCCCACCGCGGGCCACGAAGCTCGGCAGCGCCTCGACGATCGGCGAGCGGCCCGCCACGGCGCCCGCCCGCAGGTAGTCGCCGTAGGCGAACCCACCCGGCAGGATCACGGCGTCGAGTCCCTCGAGTGATCGAACTTCGTGCCACACGTCCTCGACGCGCTGCCCCAGCACCGCCCGCAAGACGTGTACACAATCCTGATCACAGTTCGATCCGGGAAACGTGATGACGCCCCAGGTCACGCCGCGACCACCTCCT
The DNA here is from genome assembly GCA_967797525.1 of uncultured bacterium. Classification (GTDB taxonomy): domain Bacteria; phylum Sysuimicrobiota; class Sysuimicrobiia; order Sysuimicrobiales; family Humicultoraceae; genus JBGPNN01. Next base: position 382 of record CBRGMJ010000081.1, read on the forward strand.
CGACCCGCCACGTCTCGATCAGGGGATTGGCCAGGAACCGCGCGCACATCTCGTCGACCCTCGACCGCATCGCCTCGGGCACGGTGATCTCGATGACCTTCCCCGCGCGCACCTGCGCCGCGTCGTAACTCAGTGCGGCGAGTCCGCGCTCAATCGCCTGCCCGGCGGCATCGAGCACACCCGGCTTGAGCATGATGACGATGCGAAACGTCGCCATCTACGTGATCACCCTCCTCGTGAGGCGATGATAGGTCTCGACATAGCGCGCGCGGGTCGCGGCGACGACGTCCGCCGGCAACGCCGGGGGCGGCGGCTCGCGGTTCCAATCGATCTGGATCAGGTAATTGCGGACGAACTGCTTATCGAGTGCGACGAGCGAGCCCTGCGCGCGTGCAGCGGCATCCCAGTATCGGGATGAGTCGGGTGTCAAGGCTTCATCGATCAAGATCACGTTGTCGGCGCCGGATCCGGGCACTAACCCAAACTCAAACTTGGTGTCGGCCAGCACGAGCCCGCACCCCGCGGCGTAGTCGTGGGCAAAGCGGTACAGCGCGAGGGTGAGATCGCGCAGGCGACCGGCGAGTGCGCCGCCCACCAGGCGCTCGACCTCCCCGAAGGGGATGTTCTCATCGTGACCGCTGGCCGCTTTCGTCGCGGGTGTGAAGACCGGCTCGGGGAGCCGATCACCCTCGCGCAGACCGTCCGGAAGCCGGATCCCGCAGACGGCACCGTCACGGCGGTAGCACTGCCACGCCGACCCGGCCAGATAGCCGCGCGCCACACACTCAACATCGAGGCGCCTAGCGCGTCTGACCAGCATCGCCCGTCCGTCTATCACCGGCCCCCGCGCACGGATCGCCTCGGGCATCAGGCCGACGTCCGCGGTGATGAGGTGGTTGGGGGCGATTCGCTGGGTTTCATCGAACCAGAACGCAGACAACTGTGTCAGCACCCTGCCTTTGTCGGGAATCGGCGTGGGCAGGATGTGATCGAACGCCGAGATGCGATCGGTCGCCACGATGAGCAGCGCCTCGCCCGCCTCGTAGATGTCCCGCACCTTCCCGCGCGCGTAGAGCGGCAGCGGCAGGTCTGTCGAGACGACGACGGGCGCGGCACTCATCGCGGCGTCCCCTGTCTTTTCGGTTCGACCACGACCGGGTCTTGACGCGCGCCGGCCCGCGGGATACCCGCGCGTTCGAGAATCAGATCCACGTGTCGTAGATACGGGGTCAGATCGAAGCAGGCCTCCACTTCAGACGGCGTGAGGGCTCCGCTTGCCACGAGCAGCGCGCGAAAGTCGCCCCGACCCTCCACCGCGGACGTCGCGGCATCCTGTACGATGCGGTACGCGTCCTCGCGCGACCGACCCTTCTCGATCAACGCGAGCAGCACGCGGTGGCTGAACACGAGACCGCCGCTGGCGTCCAGATTCCGACGCATGGCATCCGGGAAAACCCGCAGCCCGGACAGGACACGGTGGAGCGTGGTCAACATGTACTGGGCAACAGACGTAGCCTGTGGGAGGATGATGCGTTCGGCCGACGAGTGGCTGATGTCGCGCTCACCCCACAGCGTTTGATTCTCCATCGCGACCTGCGCATTGCTGCGCAGCGTGCGCGCCAAACACACCAGGCGCTCGCTGAGGATCGGGTTGCGCTTGTGCGGCATCGCCGACGACCCGGTCTGCCGCGCACTGAACGGCTCCTCGACCTCGTGCAACTCAGTGCGCTGCATCGTACGAATCTCGGTCGCGATCTTCTCGACGGATCCGGCCAGAATGGCGAGCGCGGCGAGATATTCCGCGTGCCGGTCGCGGTCGAGGACCTGGCTGCTGGTCGGCGCGGGGTGCAATCCCAGCCGCGCGCACACCGCGGCCTCGATCTCCGGTGGGTTGTGGATGAACGTCCCGACTTCACCGGACAGTTTGCCGACGCGCACCGCCTCGCGCGCAGCTCGGACCCGCGTCTCGGCGCGGCCGAGCTCCGCATGCCACCACGCGACCTTCACGCCGAACGTGATGGGCTCCGCGTGCATGCCGTGCGTCCGGCCCGCCATCACCGTACGCCGGTGCCGGTCGGCCAGCGTCGCGGTGACCACGAGCACGTCGGTCATCGCCTTCAGGATCAGATCGGCCGCGCGGACTAGTAGCATCGACTGCGCGGTATCGACGACATCCGACGACCCCAGACCGCGATGCAGGTGGGAGGCATCCGGCCCGGTCAGCTCGGCGACCGATCTCAAGAACGCGACCACGTCGTGCTGCGTCTCGGTGCGCTCGATCTCATCGATACGGGCCGGTGTCCCGCACGCTGCGGTGCGGCGGAGTCGCTCGGCGATCTCGCGCGGCACCTCGCCGCGCTCGGCCTGCGCTTCGACCGTCAGCAGCTCGATCTCGAGCCAGAGCCCAAACTTGGTTTCCGCCGCCCACAGGGCCCTCATCTCGGGGGTCGCGTAGCGGTCGATCACCGCCATACCCCGGCGCCGGATGCGGCGTCGCGCACGAGCGCCTCGCGATCGCGGCCCACGCCGACCATCGTGACCGGCGTCTCGGTCAGCGCGGCGACGCGATCGACGAACTGTCTGGCCGCGGACGGCAGCGATTCAAGGGACGACACGCGCTCGGGCAGACGCCACCCCGGAAGCGTCTCGTAGACCGGCTCGACATCAGCCAGCACGGGTGTGTCGGGCATGCCCTCCACGATGTCGCCGCGGTAGCGGTAGGCCGTGCAGATCTTCACCGTGTCGAGCCCGCTGAGGACGTCGAGCTTCATGATGGCCAGTTCGGTGAACCCGGCGACCTCGGCGGCATAGCGCGCCGCGACACCGTCGAACCACCCGCACCGTCTGGGCCGGCCGGTCGTCGTCCCAAACTCCTGCCCCAAATCGCGCAGCCGCGCCCCCATGGCATCGTCGAGCTCGGTCGGCATGGGCCCGGCGCCTACGGCGGTCGTGTAGGCTTTGACGACACCAACCACGCGCGTGATCTTGCCCGCAGGCACGCCGGCACCCGCGGCGGCGCCGCCCGGGAGACAGGTCGACGACGTGACGTACGGATAGATGCCCCAGTCGAGATCGCGCATCACGCCCAGATGCCCTTCGAGCAGGATGCGCCGGTCGGCGCGCAGCGCGCGTTGGACCAGCGGGTGGCTGTCGACGATGCGCGCGCCGAGGACCTCTCGCCACCGGCGGCACTGCGCCACCACGACCTCGACGTCGAGCGCCTCGTGGTCGTACACCGCGGTCATCAGCCGGCTCGTCCGCGAGGCCTGGTAGCGTACCTGCTCGGCCAGGTGCGCCTCGTGGAGCAGGTCACCCACACGCACCCCCGTGCGTGACACTTTGTCGGCATACGCCGGCCAGATACCCTGTTTGGTCGTGCCGTGCTGTCCCGTGCCTCGCGATTGTTCCTCGAGGACGTCGAGCGTCACGTGGTGAGGAAAGAGCAGCTGCGCCCGGGTCGAGATCAGGACGTTGTGTGTCGAAATCCCCTGGGCTTCCAGGGTGCGCAGCTCTTCGATCAGGACGTCGGGGTTGACCACGACACCGGGTCCAATCAGACAGGTGACGTTGGGGTGCAGCACCCCCGACGGCACGAGATGCAGCCGGAAGGTCCCGCGTTCGTCGACGATCGTATGCCCGGCGTTGGCACCGCCGTTGTACCGGATAACGAGATCGTGCTCGGCGGTGAGGACGTCGACGACCTTGCCCTTGCCCTCGTCGCCCCAGTGCCCTCCGACAACCGCGGTCACGGCCATCGCCTACACCCCGCTGACGGCGGCGTGGGGCGCGTGTCCGCCGATATCGCGGCGGTAGTGCATCCCCTCGAACGCGATACGGGCGGCCGCGCGATACGCGGTCGTGCGCGCGGTCTCGATATCTGCTCCCTGCCCCACGATCGTCAGCACGCGGCCGCCGGCGGTCACCACCCGGCCGTCGCGAACGGCTGTGCCATTGTGGAACACGCGCGCATGGCGCGCGGCGTCGTCAAGACCACGGATCTCGAACCCGATTTCAGGGTGCTCGGGATAGCCCCGTGACGCGAGCACGACGCCCGCCGCTGCACCGCAGGCCGCGTCGTCGTCCCAGGGAACTGTGTCGCCTACCCGCAGGCGGTCGAACACGTCGGGCAATCCCGCCGATAGCAGCGGCATCAGCACCTGCGCCTCGGGATCGCCAAACCGGCAGTTGAACTCGAGCACGCGGGGGCCGTCACGCGTGAGCATGAGGCCCACGAACAACACGCCACGGAATGGTGCGCCCTCGGCGGCCATGGCTCGTGCGACGGGCTCGACGATCTCGCGACGAACCCGTTCGAGCAACGGAGCAGGCAATGGATACGGCGCCACCGCGCCCATGCCGCCGGTGTTCGGCCCGCGATCACCATCGAAGATACGCTTGTGATCCTGGGCCGCGGGCAGCAGATAGGTGGCCTCGCCGTCAACCAGCGCGAACACACTGACCTCATGGCCTTCGAGCCGCTCTTCGATGATCACACGCCCGCCCGCGTCCCCAAAGGCCCGAGCGACCATCAGGACCTGCACCGCGCGCACGGCGTCACCGGCGTCGTCGCAGACGATGACGCCTTTACCCGCCGCCAGACCATCGGCCTTGACGACCGAGGGACCCCGCAGGCCGCGCGCGTGCGCGACGGCCTCGCCGGCGTCGTCGAACGCCCGATAGTCGGCTGTGGGGATGCGATGCCGCCGCATCAGATCCTTGGCAAACACTTTTGACCCCTCGAGCCGCGCCGCCGCGGCCGTGGGTCCGAGAATCCGCAAGCCCCGCGCGGCGAAGACATCCACGACGCCCGCGACGAGGGGGGCCTCGGGGCCGACGATCGTGAGGTCGGCACCCATCGACGTAGCCGCCTCCGCGAGACCGAGCAGGTCGTGTGTGGCAACAGGGACGCAGGTGGCCAGCGACGCGATCCCTGGATTCCCGGGAGCACAAGAGATGGAAGCGTCCGGGTAGGCGTGCGCCAGGTGCCAGACAAGCGCGTGCTCCCTGCCGCCGCCGCCGATAACGAACATTCTCCGTAGAGATGGCATGTATAGTTCGTCTTCCGGTACGGAATATGGGGTTTTGATGGGATTTCCAAGCCGGATATTAGCAAGAATGTCGGACGATATCAAGGGGGAAAACGTGGGGCCCGCGGAGATCCGCGGGCCCCCAACTGGCAAGATACTGTGTCTCGGCAGGACGATTGTTGCTACATCGGGGGCATCGGCGGCATCGCCGGGGCCCTGTCCTCGTCCTCCGCCTTCTCCACGACCATCGCCTCAGTCGTCAACAGCAGGCTCGCCACGCTGGTCGCGTTCTGCAACGCCGAGCGCACGACCTTGGCGGGATCGACGATGCCGGCCTTGAACATGTCGACGAAGTCGCCTCGCATGACGTCGTATCCCCACCCGGCCTTCTGCTCCTTGAGGTGCTCGACGACGATCGAGCCTTCCTGCCCGGCATTCACCGCGAGCTGGCGGGCAGGTTCGGCGAGCGCGCGCGCGACGATCTGGGCGCCGAACCGCTCGTCCCCCTCGGACTTCTGCAGATCGATCGCCTTGCCGGCCATCACCAGCGCGGCCCCACCACCGGCCACGATCCCCTCCTCCACGGCCGAACGCGTTGCCCGCAGGGAGTCTTCGGTGCGCGTCTTTCGGTACTTCAACTCGGCTTCCGTGGGCGCGCCGACCTTGATCACGGCGACGCCACCCGCGAGCTTGCCCAACCGCTCCTGCAGCTTCTCGCGGTCGTAGTCGGAGTCGGTGTCGCCGATCTGCTTGCGCAACTGCTGCACGCGCTTCTCGATGTCGGCCTTCTTGCCGCCACCCTTGACGATGATGGTCTCTTCCTTGCGGATCTTCACCTGACCGGCCTTACCGAAGTGCGCCATCTCGGTGTTCTCGAGCTTTAGACCCACCTCTTCGCTGATGACCTGACCGCCGGTCAGGATCGCAATGTCCTCGAGAATGGCCTTTCGCCGGTCGCCAAAGGCGGGCGCCTTCACCGCGCACGCCGCGAGCGTTCCGCGAAGCTTGTTCACGACCAGGGTGGCGAGGG
>CBRGMJ010000082.1:0-6426 GCA_967797525.1 uncultured bacterium
AGCGCGAGCCCCTTCTACTACGTCTACTTCATCGTGCTGGTCAGCAACGCGGTGCGCTACGGGATGGCGATGGCGATTTTCGTCGCACTTGTATACAACGTCGGGTACGTCGCCGTGCTGATGGTGCGCCCGGTCGCCGACCTGACGGCCGAGGGGGCCAAGATCCTGTCGTTTTGGGGAGTGGCGCTCTACGCGGGATATCTGGCGGCCCGCTTCCAGCGCCAGGCGCGTATCCTGCAGGCGTATGAGGAAACCATCCTGTCGCTGCGCGCGCGGCTGGGCGAGCGCCAGGGACCTGGAGGGAGCGCCTAGTGCAGGCACGCCGCCTGCGGTCGCGCACGGTGGGGTGGGGGCTCGTCGCCGCGGGCGTCTTCGTCGTCGCGCTCGTCCTGGTCACCTGGAAGGCGACCAGCCCGCTCCTGTTCCTGCTCTACCCGGTGCTGGTTCTGGGCGTGCTGGCGCTCGTCGCGATGGCGGTGCTGTGGGCCTTGAAGCACTTCTAGGCGACGGTACAATGTATACGAGGCTATGCAGCGTTATCTGATTCGACGGGTATTGATCACTATCCCGATCATGCTCGGCATCACCGTGCTGAGCTATGGCATCATGTCGCTGACCCCCGGCGACCCGGTGCAGATGCAGATCAGTCCGAATATGACCCAGGCCGACATCGACATCAAGCGAGCGGCTTTCGGCCTGGATAGACCGGCGTATGCCAGGTACCTGGCGTGGCTGAACGAGATGCTGCACGGCAACCTGGGCTACTCGTTCAGCAGCGGGGCGCCGGTGACGAAGCGGATCGGCGAGCGGGTGATCCCCACGCTGACGCTCACCCTGACGGCGCTGATCTGCTCGTATCTGATCGCCGTCCCTGTGGGCATGATCGCCGCCACCCGCCGCTACACCTGGATGGACTACGTCGCCACGCTCTTCGCGTTTCTCGGTATCAGCCTGCCCACGTTCTTTCTGGGATTGGCGGGGATCTACATCTTCGCGCTTCGGCTGCGCGTGCTGCCGGTTGGCGGGACGATCACCCTGGGCGGCGACGGCGGCACCCTGGACCTGGTGCACCATTTGATCCTCCCCGCCGGCGTTCTGGCCGTCGCGGGCGCCGGAGCGTTGACACGCTACGTCCGGTCGAGCGTGCTCGAAGTGCTGGGTCAAGACTATGTGCGGACCGCCCGGGCGAAAGGCGTGAGCGAGCCGGTCGTCCAGCGCCGCCACGCCCTGCGCAACGCGCTCATTCCGGTCGTCACGCTCGCCGGCCTACAGATCCCCGCGCTGCTCGCGGGGGCCGTCATCACCGAGCAGGTCTTCGAATGGCCGGGCATGGGCCGGTTGACCATCGAGGCGATCAACCAGCGCGACTACCCCGTCTTGATGGGGATCACATTGATCACAGCGATCCTGGTGGCTGTCGGCAACCTCCTGGCCGACGTCACGTACTCCTTGGTCGATCCCCGGATTCGATATGAGTAAAGTCCTGCCCGCGCCCAGCCTGACCGAGCGGCCCTCGCACTCCTGGACCGAGTCGTTCTGGAGCCTGGCCCTGCGGCGTTTCCTGCGGCACCGGCTGGCCGTGCTGGGCATGCTCGTCTTTGCGGGCATCGGGGCCATGGCCGTGTTTGCCGGCGTCCTGGCGCCGATGAGTCCCACCTCGATCGACGTGTCGGCGTTTCAGGCCCCGCCGTCCCCATCTCACCTTCTCGGGACGGACAGCGTGGGACGCGACGTGCTGAGTCGCGTGATCTACGCCGCCCGTGTCTCGCTGAGCGTCGGACTGCTCGCGGTGGCGATTTATATCGTCATCGGGACAATCGTGGGATCGGTCGCGGGGTACGCGGGCGGGACGATCGACCTCGTGCTCAGCCGCGTGATGGACGTCATGCTCTCGTTCCCGCCGCTGATCATCATCCTGTTTGCCGTCAGCGTGTTTGGCAAGCCGAGCCTCTGGAACGTGATCATCGTGTTGGGATTGTTGGGCTGGCCGCCGGTGGCGCGGCTGGTCCGCGGGCAGATCCTGGCGCTGCGCCAGCAGGAGTTCGTCCAGGCGGCGCGAGCGATGGGAGGCTCGGACGTCCGGGTCGTCACCCGCCACCTGCTCCCCAACGCCATGGCGCCGGTGCTGGTCGCCGCCACGTTTGGCACGGCGAACGCGATTCTGGTCGAGGCGGCGCTCTCGTTCCTTGGAATGGGAGTACAGCCACCGACCCCGTCCTGGGGTAATATCCTGACAGACGCCCAGTCCCTCTCGGTGCTGGAGCGGATGCCATGGCTGTGGGTGCCTCCGGGGTTCATGATCCTGCTGTCGGTGCTCGTGATCAACTTCGTCGGCGACGGGCTGCGGGACGCGCTGGATCCGAGCCTGAAGCTCTAGCGACTGGTGGAGGAGTCGCGAAGGTCAAAGGGGAAGCGAAGGTGTTCGCAGGAGTCGCACGTTTACAAAAGGGGGGTCAGTGACAATGAAGATCCGTCTGCGGACGGCGGCTGTGCTGATTCTGGTCGCCGCCTTGCTGCTTCCAACGGCGGTCTTTGGTCAACAGCGCTCCAGCCTGGTGGTCGTCACGGGGATGTGGAGCCCGCCTAACAACTTCAGCCCGATCAATTCCGACAGCTCGTACGGCTACTACGCGATCAAGTTCATGTTCAATACGCTGATGGACGCGCGTTTGGAAGACAACCAGCTCAAGTTTGCGCCTGTGCTGGCCACCAAGTGGGAGTCGTCGGCCGACAACAAGACCTTCACGTTTACCCTCCACCCGCGGGCCGCTTGGCACGACGGCAAGCCCGTCACGGCTGAAGACGTGCAGTTTACCGTGATGACCATCAGCGATCCGAAGACCGAGACGAACCGCGGGAACCAGGTTGCGTTCATTGCCGGGCTCGACAGCAAAGGGAAGCGGGCCGCCGGCGCGCAGGTGGGATTCCGTATCCTCGGTCCCAAGCAGTTCGAGATCAAGACGGATACGGCCACGGATCCGCTCGCGGTCTTCGAGAAGTTCGGGACGTTGCTCTACGTCCTCCCGAAGCATGTCCTGGGGAGTGTCGCGCCGGAGCAACTGGCCCGGCATCCCTTCTTCCAGGAGCCGAAAGTCGGCAACGGAGCGTACAAGTTCGTTCAGTACAAGACCGACCAGTATGTCGAGTTGCTGGTCAACGAAAACTACCACCTGGGTGCTCCCAGCGTCCGCCGCCTGTTCATCCGTGTCATTCCGCCGACGGTGATGATGGCGCAGCTCGAGCGCGGCGACCTGGACGTCACGGCCGGGGCCGGAATCGGCAGCATCCTGACGGACGACTGGGACCGTGTGAAGACGATGGCTAATCTACGCGCCATCTCGGTGCCCACGCCGGGCTATCAGTTCATGGCCTTCAACTTCCAGAGGCCCTACCTGCAGGACAAGCGCATCCGGCGCGCGATCGCGCACGCCACGAACCGCCAGCTCATGGTCAACCAGCTCCTGAAGGGCGAGGGTGAGCTGGCCGAGGGGCCGATCTGGCCCAGCAACCCCTACTTCAACAAGAACGTCAAACCGTGGGCGTATGATGCGGCGCGCGCCCGCGCCCTGCTGCAAGAGGCCGGGTGGGACTTCAACCGCACGTTGGTCATCCGCGTACCGACCGGCAACATCATCCGAGAGCGCTCTGCCGACATCATCAGGGAAAACCTGGTCGCCGTCGGCATGAAGGCCGAGATCCAGCGGTCGGACTTTCCCACCCACCTGGCCGCGATGTACGCGGCGAACTACGACATTGGCCTCGTGGGATGGTCCGGAGGGGTCGACCCGGACGTGACGTCGCAGTTCCGCACCGGAGCGACGTATACCAGGCTGATCCACCTGTCGAACACGCAAATCGACCAACTCCTGGACGAAGGCCTGGCGACGGCCGACACCGCCAAGCGGCGGGCGATCTACAGCCGTTTCCAGGAAGTGTTCGCGGACGAACTGCCGTACGTGGTCCTGTACTATCAGAGGGGGCTGACGGCGGTGACCAAGCGCATGAACAACGTGGTGTACAGCGTCCCAGGCTTCTATGACTTCCAGACGCACGCCTGGGGCGCGGTGCAGTAGACACCTGTTCAAGGAGGGTGGCGGTGGATGTCACCGCCACCCTTGCTTTTTTTCTGACCGATCTCGTCGAGGCCTGTAGACAGGGTAGGAGGAACCGTCAGGATGAAAGACGTGCTTGCGCACCTCGACAGTCACTTCGACGCGCACCTGGACCGTGTCCGCGCCTACGTCCGCCAGCCGAGCATCAGCGGCGAAGGCAAGGGCATGGCTGAGATGGCGGCGATGGTCGCCGGCAGCATCCGCGATCTGGGCGGCAAGGCCGACGTTGTGGCGACACCCGGCTGGCCCGTGGTGCACGGCACGATCGACGCCGGCGCGCCAAAGACGTTGCTGATCTACGGGATGTATGACGTGCAACCGGTGGAGGGGGAGGACTGGCTCGCGCCGCCGTTCGAAGGACAGGTTGTCGACCTACCCGATTTCGGATCGAGTGTCGTCTCCCGCGGCGTGTATAACACCAAGGGACCGCTCGCGGGATTTTTCAATGTCCTTGACACGATTCGACGCGTCAAGGGGCGTCTGCCCGTCAACTTCAAGTTCGTCGTCGAGGGCGAGGAGGAACTCAGTAGTCCCAACCTGCCAGGGTTCATCGAAAAGCACAAAGATCGCCTGGGCGCCGACGCCACCTACTTTCCCTTCTACTGTCAGGACCGGCACGGCAAGCCGCACCTGTGGCTCGGCGTGAAAGGCATCCAGTACTTTGAAGTGTCGTGTCGCGGTGGGGCGTGGGGCGGACCGCGCACCCGCGGCGTCCACGGCAGCAACGCCGTCTGGGTCGGGAGCCCCGCCTGGCGCCTGCTCAAGGCGCTTAGCACGATGATGGACGAGAACGAGAAGATCTTGATCGACGGATTCTACAGCGACGTGGCGCCCCCGAGCGCCGAAGACGAAGAGCTGCTTCGCGCGCTCGCCAAAACGTTCGATGCGGCGAATGAGCTGTGGAACTGGGACACCGGGCGCTTCAAACACGACGCGCAGGGCGTCGACTTGTTGCGACACTATCTCTTTGATCCGACGCTGAACATCGACGGTATCTGGGGTGGGTACACGGGGCCGGGGATGAAGACTCTCCTGCCGCACGAGGTGCGCGTCAAGATGGACGTGCGCATGGTGCCCAACATGGAGCCCGCGCGGGTGCGCGAGCGCATCGTAGCCCATCTCAAGAAAATTGGACGCGACGATCTGCAGGTGCATTTCTACGACGGCTACCCGCCGGCGAAGACCAGCGTGCGCGAACCGGCGGTGCAGGCGCTCGTCAAGACGTTCCGCGAGTTGGGTCACGAACCCGAGATCTGGCCGCACCTGGCGGGATCGGCGCCCTTCTATCTGTTTAGACGGGTGCTGAACCAGCCGTTTGTGATGGGTGGTCTGGGCCACGGCGGCCGGCCGCATAGCCCCAACGAATACGCGACGCTGGCGGGCATGCGACTGTTCGGGAAGTCGGTCGCGTCGTTTCTCTACGCGTTCGCCGGAGCTTAGACGCCGCCCGCCGGCGCGCCCGGCATCTCGGCGAAGGCTTCGAGATCGGCGCGCGTCGTCAGATCGTTGAGGATTTCCTCGAGGCGCTTACAGTGGGTCGCGAGTTGCTCATCGGTGGCTTTTTCCGGCACCGTGATCATCTCGCCGATGGTCAGCACCGCGCCCGAGAATGGTCGAGGGATCTCGAAGTGATCCCAGGAATCCATGATCAGGGCGTCGCGTAGCGCGGCGCCCACGGGGACGAGCGCCACGCCGGCGCGTTTGGCGATAAAGGCGGCGCCCGGTTTCGCCCGATACGAAGGGCCGAGCGGTCCGTCCGCCGCGATGATGCCGCCGGCGCCGGACTCCAGCATCTGCAGGAAGCGGACGACGCCGCGCGACTCGCTGGCAAACTGGGCGGCGTCGAGCACACGGTAGCCCATGTGCCGCAACGCCGCGAGCGTGAATCGCCTTATGTGTTTTGGTAGACCGCCCCACGATGGGTCGCGCGGCTGGCTCGTGTAGATCACCAGCGGCGCCCCTTGAAAGAACAACACCGGGACCAGACCCTTGCCATGCCAGACGACAAAGAGCAGCCGCCGGCCGCTGCGACGGGCCTCGGCCAGGAACTCGTTGCCGTAGATACGGACGTCGAGGGTGCTGTCGACCAGGCGAAACACGCCCAGCGCGAGAAGCGCCGCAGCCGACACCAGCCAGTCGGAGAAACGCCGGCCGATCGCGCCGCTAGGTCTTACCGCCGTCGCCGTCCCCCGCGGCCCTCCCGACCATGTCACCCAGCGGGCCCAGCAACCGCGTGAACTCCATCGGGAAAATAAACTTGGTCGCCGGGCCGGCGCCGAGCACTTTGAGCGTCTCGAGATATTGCAGCGCCATC
>CBRGMJ010000083.1:0-6406 GCA_967797525.1 uncultured bacterium
TGCCCAGTACCGTCAGGTCCGGCCGTACGCCGTAGAGGCCCTGCGCACCGTGATAGCCGACCCGGAACGCGATCACCTCATCGAAGATCAACAGGATCCCCAATGTCTCGGTCACGTTCCGGAGGGATGTGAGGAACCCGTCGCGCGGCGGGATCGTCCCCATTACCCCCGGGACCGGTTCGACGATCACGGCCGCGATCTCACGTTGATGCTCGCGTAGGATCGCTTCGATCGCCTCGGCATCGTTGAACGGCGCGACGATGACGTCTCGGGGCTCCGACGTCGGGATCCCCTTCGCGTCGGGCAGGGCCACCGGCCGCGTGACCGGTCCTGCGGCTACCGGATCGGGGTGGACGCTGATCTCGACCGCGTCGTAACTGCCGTGATAGCCGCCTTCCATCTTGACGATCTTGTCCCGTCCGGTAAACGCCCGCGCGGCCCGGATGGCGTGCATATTGGCCTCGGTGCCGGAGTTGGCGAAACGCACTTTCTCCATCGACTGCAGCCGCTCGCGCAGCATCCCTGCGAGGATCGCCTGGCTCTCCGTCGGCGCGGCGAACCCGGTCCCGCGCTCGATCTGCGCGCGCGCCGCGTCCACGATGCGTGGGTGCGCATGCCCCCAGATGATCGAGGTGTAGTTGCCGAGGAGGTCGAGCAGCGTGTCGCTGTCGGCAGCGTACAGCCTGCACCCGTGGCCGCGCTCGACGTAGAGCGGGAACGGGCCGAAGTACGTCACTGTGCGCGTGTCACCGCCGGGGAAGGCGGACTGTGCGCGTGCGTGCAGATCACGCGATCGGGGATGGCGCCTGACGTACTCGGTCGTCGCGCGCTCTTTGAATCGAGCGATGGCATCTCGGGAGAGCCGTGTGGTCGCTGGCGCGGTCTCGGGCATGCGAGGTCCTCCTCTAGCATGGGCGGGATTGGCGGTTGGTTCGCCTGCCGACAGGGGCGCCCCTCTGTTGTCCATGGCTACTGTGTTTCCAGACTGATGCAGCGACTGCCGCGACTGCTCCTGGGGAATAATCGGTTCAAGCAAAAGAGCAGGAGGACGGATGGGTCCTCTCTGGCGTCCCCGCCGCACCGGCGTCGAACGCCGAAAAATGCCGCGTATCCCCCTAGCGGTCCCGGTGCGGTACGCCACGGACCAGGGACACGTTGGTATTGGCGTCCTGATCGACGTGCACACCAAAGGCGCCGGCCTGTTGGTTCCCACGATCGCGACGGATGCCTTTCACGTCTGGATCCAGTTCATGTGGTTTGATGAGCGGATGGGGATCCAGGGGCATGTGATGTTCGTCCGTGAAACCCCTGACGGCTATCATGTGGGATTGAAGCTGCATCCCCTGCCCGTCGAGACCGAGTTGTTCCTCACCGATCTGCTGATCCCGTATGGGTTGCGCAAGTTTAGACACGACCGCAGGCATCTCCCAGCGTTTCTGTCGGCGCTGTTTGGGAGACGGAACGATTCGGCGATGGTCCAACGCCGCCGGCGCTACCTCCCGGTGTTGGTCGAACAGGGCGCGCTGCGCGTGTGGGCCGTGACAGAAGAACGGAACGACCTAGGGATGGTCTTGCTGCTGTCGCACCCGCTGGAGCGAGACATCCCCGTCACGATCACGACGTGGGGAAGTCTCGAACCGCGGGATGGTACCATGACCCAAGTGGAAATGGTCGAGGTACCGCCGACCGCCCTGTACCGCATCGGGGTCCTGTTCGTCCCCACCCCGGTCGATCAGACCGTCACGTCCGAGCTCGAACGGCCCTAAGCGCGCCCTGAACGATCGCGCGATCTTGACGCCCGCGAAGGACTTCGGCGCCGCGGCGCATAAGTGCTCCCTCGCAACCACAAATCCTGATCGGGGAGTCCTTCATGGAAGCCCGGACCATCTCCGGCCTTGTTCAGGCCGACAACGCACATCTGATTCACCCGCAGCACTTTGCGGCCGATCATCAGGCCCCGGTCGTCTATGTCGAGGGTGAGGGCGCGGTGCTCCGCGACGCGGAGGGGCGCGAGTATATCGACGGGCTGTCGCAATTGTGGAACGTGAACGCGGGTCACGGCCGCCGCGAACTCGCCGACGCGGCGGCGGCGCAAATGCGCCGGTTGGCCTATGCCTCCGCCTACGTGGGGTTCACAAACGAGCCCGCAGTGCGGCTGGCCGAGCGGCTCTTGAGCCTCGCGTACAAGAACCTCTCGGGCGTCTACTTCACGACCGCGGGGGCCGAGTCGAACGAGGCGGCGTTCAAGATTGCGCGGTACTTCTGGAAGCGACGCGGGATCCCGACAAAAACGAAGATCATCTCGCGCATTCATGGGTACCACGGCCTGACGATGGCAGCGATGAGTGCCACCGGCATGCTGGTGTTCCACAAAATGTTCGCGCCAACGGTGCCGGGGTTCATCCACATTCTCCCTTCGTATCCGTATCGCTACCCCGGGTCCGGCGCCGAGGCGCTGGAGGAGGCCATCCGGCGGGAGGGCCCCGAGACGGTCGCCGCGTTCATTGCCGAACCGGTGATCGGAGCCGGCGGGGTGATCACTCCGACCCCCGACTACTTCCCGAAGGTGCGGGAGATCTGTGACCGCCACAAGGTGCTCTTCATCGCGGATGAGGTCATCACCGCGTTCGGGCGCACGGGCCGGTGGTTTGCGCTCGATCATTGGGGCGTGCAGCCGGATGTGGTGACCTTCGCCAAAGCCGTGACGAGCGCGTATCTGCCGTTGGGCGGCGCCATGGTCTCCCGCGATATCCATCAGGCGATTCTCGACGCGCCGGCGGCGGAGCGCTTCATGCACGCCGCCACCTATTCGGGTCATCCAACCTGCTGCGCCGTCGGTCTGGCCAACCTAGATATCTTCGAGCGCGAGCACCTGGTGGAACGCGCGGCGGCGATGGGCCTGCGGCTGCAGGCGGGATTGCAGACCCTACGGGACCTGCCGATGGTCGGCGAGGTGCGCGGTATGGGGTTGATCGCGGGCATCGAGCTGGTGAAGAACAAGACCACCAAGGAACCGGCGCTCGGTGTGGGCGTCAAGGTGCTCGGTGAAGCGAAGAAACGCGGGCTCATCACGCGGCCGCGCACGGGGCAGAGCGGCGACTATCCCATTGGCGACACGATCTGCCTCGCGCCGCCGCTGGTGATCACGGAGGCTCAGGTCGAACGCATCATCGAGATCCTACGCGAGTCGATCCCCGCCGCGGCGTCCTGACGTCCCGATCGTCCATGGTGCTGGTGACGGGCGCGGCCGGGAAAACCGGCCGCGCAGTCGTCCGGGCGTTGGTCGCGCGTGGCATGCGTGTCCGGGCGCTGGTGCGCCGTGATGCGCAGGAGCCGGTGGTCCGCGCGGACGGAGCGGGCGACGTCGTTATCGGCGACCTGCGCGATGAGGCGTTGGTCGGGCGGGCCGTGCGCGGCACCGCGGCCGTCTACCACATCTGTCCCAACGTGCAACCCGACGAGGTCGCGATCGGTCGCCAGATTCTCGCGGCTGCCCGCGCGGAACGCGTCGAGCGGTTCGCCTACCATTCGGTGCTCCATCCGCAGACGCAGGCGATGCCGCACCATTGGCAGAAGTTGCTCGTAGAAGAGTCTATCGTGGAGTCGGATCTCGCCTATACGATTCTCCAGCCCGCCTCGTACATGCAGAACGTGCTGGCCGGCCTGGACCGCATCGCGCAGGAGGGCCGCTACGCCGTCCCGTCCGCGCCGCACACACGCCTGGGGATGGTGGATCTTGACGATGTGGCCGCCGCGGCGGCCGTCGTCATGGGCGGGTCGGCGCACGCGGGTGCGGCGCACTCTGGTGCGACGTACGAACTGGCCGGCGGCGAAGTGCTGACGCAGATCGAAATTGCCGACATCCTGACCCGCGTGCTCGGTCGCCCTGTCGCCATCGAGCAGGTGCACGCGGACGCGTGGGCCGCGGGTGCGCGAAGCTCCGGCCTCGGAGCCTATCAGATCGAGGCGTTGTTAGCGATGTTCCGATACTATGAGCAGAACGGTTTATGGGGCAACCCGAACGTCCTGACATGGCTGCTCGGCCGGCCGCCGGCGATGTTCGAGACCGTCGCCCGACGCACGCGTGCTCATGGAACCGCTTGAACCCGCGCCTCTCGCAGAGATCCAGGCGGCCAGAGCCCGTCTGACGGGCATCGTCCCGCGAACACCCACGGTCCGCCTCAACGTCGATGACGCGCCGGCCGAGATCTACCTGAAGCTGGAGAACCTGCAACCGATCGGCTCGTTCAAAGTACGCGGCGCGGGGAATGCGATGTTGCTGGCCGGCGCCGCGCGTCTGGCCCAAGGGGTGTACACGGCGAGCGCCGGTAACATGGCGCAGGGCGTGGCCTGGCATGCCCGCCGTCTGGGTGTCTCGTGCGGTGTGGTTGTGCCCGACCACGCGCCGCAGACCAAACTGTCGGCGATCACCCGGTTGGGGGCCTCCATCGTCAAGGTGCCGTTTGCGCGGTGGGCGGAAGTGCTCCGGAGCCATCGCTTCGACGGCCTGCCGGGGCTCTTCATCCACCCTGTCAGCGATCCGGCGGTGATCGCTGGGAACGGGACCATCGGTCTTGAGATTCTCGAGGATCTCCCTGACGTCGATACGATCGTGATCCCATACGGCGGGGGCGGGCTCTCCTGCGGCATCGCATCGGCGGTGCGCGCCTTGAAGCCGGCCGTGCGTATGTTTGCGTGCGAGGTAGAAACCGCCTCTCCGCTCCATGCATCGCTCGCGGCGGGCGCGCCCCGCGACGTCACATATACCCCCAGCTTCGTAGACGGCATCGGCGCGCCGTTTGTGCTCCCGGAGATGTGGCCGCTGGCCCGACGGCTGCTCGACGCCTCGCTGGTGATGTCCCTCGGCGAGGTCGCGGCGGCGATCCGTCTGCTGGCCGAGCGCAATCGTGTGATCGCGGAGGGAGCGGGTGGGGCATCGGTGGCTGCGGCGCTGGCCGGGAAGGCCGGGAGCGGAAAGATCGTTTGTGTCATTTCGGGAGGGAATATCGACACGGCGACACTCACCGCGATCCTCAACGGTGAAGTGCCGTAACCTGGTGCGGAGGAGTTCCGGTGGCTGAACGACAGCAGAACGAGGCGCTGGCGACGCGTGTCACGGAAGCCATGACGCGGCTGCGCGTCCCAGGGGTCGCCGTGGGCGTCCTCCACCAGGGGGAAGAGACCGTGGCCGGGTTTGGCGTGACGAACGTCGATCACCCGCTCCCGGTCGACGGCGACACGCTGTTTCAGATCGGTTCGACTACCAAGACCGTGACGGGCACCACGGCCATGCGGCTGGTCGAGATGGGGAAACTCGATCTCGACGCGCCGGTCCGTACGTGGCTGCCCGGGCTGCGTCTGGCCGATCCCGACATCGTCGCCCGCGTCACGTTGCGCCACCTGTTCACGCACACCGCCGGCTGGCTGGGTGACTACTTCGATGACTTTGGGTCGGGTGACGACGCGCTGGCGCGGATGGTCGAGGCGATGTCCGCGCTCCCCCAACTCGCGCGGTTGGGCGAGCTCTGGTCCTACAACAACTCCGGATACTATGTGGCGGGCCGCGTTATCGAAGTCGCCTCGGGCCAGCCCTTCGAAGCAGCCGTCAAAGGGTTGGTCTTCGATCCACTCGGCATGACCCGATCGTTCTTTCTTGCGGCGGACGCGATCGTCCATCGCGTCGCGGTCGGCCATCACACCCGTGACGGCAAGACCAGCGTCGCCACCCCGTGGTCTCTGCCGCGGTGCGCGCATCCTGCGGGTGGCGTGACCTCAACGGTGCGGGATCAACTGCGCTACGCACGGTTTCACCTTGGGGACGGCACCGGGCCCGACGGCACACGTTTGCTCAAAACCGCGTCGATGACTGAGATGCAATCGCGGCAGGTCGCGGCCGAGAGCGACGATGAGTGGGGCATCACCTGGGGTCTCAGACGCGTCGGCGGCGCGAGGATGGTGCGTCACGGCGGCGCGACCAACGGCCAGCTCTCCGCCTTTGCGATGATCCCCGAGCGGCGCTTCGCGGTGACCGTGCTGACGAACGCCGAATCGGGCAGCCTGCTGCACGAGGAGATCGTGCGGTGGGCGCTGGCGCACTACCTGAATATCGAGGCTTCCGAGCCGCAACCGGTCGCGGTGGCGGCGGAGCGCCTGCGCGAGTATGTCGGCCGCTACGCCGGGGCGCTCACCGATCTTGCAATTGGCCTGGAGGATGGGCGGTTGATCTTGCACGTGACGCCGCGAGGGGGGTTTCCGCTGAAGGATTCACCGGCCCCGCCGGCCCCGCCCGCAATGCAGACAGCCTACGTTGGCGAAGACCGGTTCATCGTGCTGGACGGTCCGATGAAGGGGCGCCGCGGTGAGTTCCTCCGCGCGATCAACGAAGCGCTGGATCACTGCAAGGCCG
>CBRGMJ010000084.1:0-6364 GCA_967797525.1 uncultured bacterium
GCCGCTTCGGGGCGGGTGCTCGGTGTGTTCTTCGGGCACGCCCATACGACCGTCGACACGCGAGTCAAGGGCATCCCGGTGATGGGGCTTCGGTCAACGAATTTTCAGTTCGCGCCCACGGAGCAGCCTGTGTACTGTCTGCTGCCGCCACACTATCGGGTGGTCACGGTTGATCGCGACGCGCTGACGAGTCAGATTCACGAGGTCCCACTGTGAAGATCACCGCGATCCGGCCGGTGATCGTCAACGCGCGGATGCGCAATTGGATCTTCGTGAAGGTCGAGACCGACGAGGATCTGATCGGCTGGGGCGAAGCGTCCCTCGAGTGGAAGACGCGCGCGGTGACCGGCGCCATCGCCGACCTCGAGCCGTTCGTCCTGGGTCAGGACCCCCGACGGATCGAGCACATGGTGCAGATCATGTACCGCCAGCCGTTCTTTCGCGGCGGGATCGTCACGATGAGCGCGCTCAGCGGCATCGAGCAGGCCTGCTGGGATATTCTTGGCAAGAGCCTGGGTGTGCCGATCTACCATCTGATCGGGGGTGCCGTGCGCGACCGCGTGCGGATGTACGATCATCTCGGCGGCGGAGACATGCAGGCCCTGTACCTCGATGATACCCCGGAGGTCATGGCGCGCCGGGCGCGCGAGTCGGTTGGCGCTGGCTACACGGCGGTGAAGGTGCTGGCCGTGCCCAGGACGAGGCCGGTCGATGGGCCCGTGATCATCGACCGGGCGCGGCGTACGATGGCAGCGATCCGCGAGGCCGTCGGTGACGGGATCGATATCATGGTCGATTTTCACGGCCGGACGACGCCTGCGATGGGGATTGCGGTCGCCGACGCGCTGGCGCAGTACCGGCCGCTCTTCATTGAAGAACCGGCGCTGCCGGAGAATGTGGACGGTCTCGCGCAAGTCGCCCGCGCCGTGAAGGTTCCGGTGGCCAGCGGCGAGCGACTGGTCACCCGCTTCCAGTTTCGCGAGTTGCTCGAGAAGGCCGCCTGCGCCGTGATCCAGCCCGACCTCTGTCACTGTGGCGGTCTGTGGGAGGCCCGCAAGATCGCCGCCATGGCCGAGGCCTACTACGTGGCGGTCGCGCCGCACAATCCGCTGGGGCCGATCGCCACAGCCGCGTGCGTCCATTTGGCATTGGCCACGCCCAACTTCTTGATTCAGGAGGCCATCAGGGCGGACGTTCCGTGGCGCGACGACGTCGTGACGCCGCCCCGTATCGTGGATGGACACGCGCTGCCGTATGAGGGGCCCGGGTGGGGGATTGAGGTGAACGAAGCCGAAGCGGCGCGGCACCCCTTCGAGCAGGAAGAGATCCTGCGCTACTGGCACGAGGACGGGTCGGTCGCCGATTGGTGACGTACGGGAAGAGACGCAATGTGAAGCCGAAGGCCTGGGGGGTTGGACATGTTCACAAGACGTAGGTTCCTGCGGACTGTCGTGGGCGCGACCGGCGCAGGCCTGGTGATCCCGTTCGTCCGCACATCCGACTTACTTGCGGCGCCCGCGAGAGCGTCTCAAGCCGTCATCAACCTTGGCGAGCCGGACACCCTATTCTCCGGCGCGTCGCGGAGTGCGCTCGCCGGATTCATCTACAACTTCATCGGCAACGGGCTAGTGAGGTTCCGACATCCTGACATGGACGTCGCGGCGGACCTGGCCGAGTCATGGACAACGTCCCCGGATGGTCGAACGTACACGTTCACCCTGCGCCGGGGCGTGCGGTGGCAAGACGGCGAGCCGTTCACCGCGCAGGACGTAAAGTTTACGTTTGAGCTCTGGGCGCATCCTGAGTGGCCGGGACCGCTGGCTGCGAACGTCGCCACCATCCAGGGGGCGCAGGCCTACAAGGACAAACAGGCCTCCGAGATCACCGGCATCAAGATCCTGGGCGGTCAGCGCATCCAGGTCACGCTCACCGAGCCCTCCGCGGTGTTTCTGGCGGCTCTGGCCCTGGCCATCATGCTGCCGCGACATTTGCTGAAGGACGTCCCGCCGGCGGACGCGCAGAAGCATCCCTTTGCGCGCAAGCCTGTGTATACGGGGCCATTCATGGTAGACGCGTGGAGGACCGGGGAAGGGTTGACGTTTGCCGCGTCCCCGAATCACTTCCGCGGCCGCCCCAGGCTCGACACGATCGTCGGACGCAACATCCCCGACCCCGCCGCCGCCCAGGCCGAATTGCGGGCAGGCGGGGTGCAGCTGGGCACGACGGACCCGGATCACTTCGATAGCTTTGCGCGTGATCCGGCGTTTCGGACCCAAACGCTCGCAGGCGGGGGCGGCTGGTTCCTGCAGTTTGATCTCACCAATCCGTTGTTTTCCGACAGGCGCGTCCGGCAGGCGATCAGCCATGCGATCGATCGCAAGGCGATTATCGACAGTGTGTTCCGCGGAAAGGCCGAGGCGAATTTCAGCATCCCCTCGCCGCTGTCGTGGTTGTTCAATCCGAAGATCTCCAGATTCGACTTCAACGTGGACCGGGCAAAGGCGCTGCTTGACGAGGCAGGCTGGAAGATGGGCCCGGACGGCATCAGAGGCAAAGATGGGCGCCGGTTGGACTTCAGCCTGAACTGCACGGCTCGCACCAGGGATTGGGCGGTGGCCCTCCAGCCCTTCTTGAAGAACGTGGGTATCAGCATGAAGGTCGACGTCGTGGAGTTTGGCACCTGGATCCAGCGTCTCCGGGTGGGCGTCCACGAGGCGTCCTTTGGCGGGTGGTTCAACTTCATCATTGATCCGCGGGCCGATCTGCAGGCGCACTTCTTGAGCCCCCGGCCGGTCGATGCCAGCGGCTACCGCAACGACCGCGTCAACCGGCTCTTCAAACAGGCACGGACGGCGGCGGATCGCAGCCAGGAAAAGAGGCTCTATGACGAGATTCAAGAGGTCACGGCGCGTGACGCGGTCTACGTGTATCTTTGGCGCCCGCAGGACCTGCTGGTGGCCCGCAACACGCTCGTGATCCCCGAGGTCAAGACACAGTCCGAGTTGTACCAGAGCGCGCCGCGCTGGGAACTGCGCGCGTAAGAGGCCGTGGGCCGCTACATCCTGCGCCGCGTGATCTTCATGGCGCCGTTGCTGGTCGGGATCTCGCTGATTTCCTATGCCATCATCCGGTTTGCCCCGGGGGATCCCACACGCCTGCTGGTCGATCCAGAACACGCCACGACCGAGCAGTTTGCGAGCCTCCGCCAGGAGTTGGGGCTCGACGATCCCTTACCTGTTCAATATGTCAAAACGATGAAGGCGCTGCTGACCGGAGAACTCCGCTCGTTCAAAACGCGTCAACGCGTCATCGAAATCGTCTGGGAGCGTCTGCCCGTCACCGTCCTCCTCGGCGGGCTGTCGCTGGTGCTGGCCACGCTCATCGGCATCGCGATCGGAGCGGTTCAGGCCCTGCGCGCGTCCAGCACGATTGACGAGGCGGGCACGGTCGTCTCTCTCGTTGGATTCTCCGTACCGAGTTTCTGGTTGGCCCTTATGCTCATCATGCTGTTTGCGGTGCGCCTCCACTGGCTCCCGGCGAGTGGGATCCGCCCCGTGGGAGCCGCCGGGTGGAACATCATCGAGATGGCTCCGCACTTGGTGCTGCCGACCGTTGTCCTTGGGACGAGCCTGCTGGCCAGCATCGCGCGATACACGCGATCCTCGATGCTCGAGGCCCTCGCGCAGGACTATGTCCGAACCGCCCGCGCGAAAGGGCTGCCGCAAGCGCTCGTCATCACCAGGCACGCGCTGCGCAACTCGCTGCTGCCGGTCATCACGCTGATCGGGCTTTTTCTGCCGGTGCTGGTGGGCGGGGCGGTAGTTGTGGAGACGATCTTCGCCATCCCGGGTCTCGGCCGGCTAGGGCTGGAGTCCGTGTTTATCCGGGACTACCCGGTTATCCTCAGCGTGAACGTGATGGGAGCCGCCGCGGTCCTGGTGGGAAGCCTGCTGGCCGACGTCGCGTACGCGCTCGCCGACCCCCGTATCCGGTTTGGTTAGATGAGTCTACCGGTCGTCACGCCGCCCGCGCGACGGCACGCAGGGGAGCGGGCCCGGCTGCGGTCCCGGCTGATGAAGAACCGGAGGGTCGTCGTCGGTCTGGCGCTCATTGCCGGTCTGCATGTCGCGGCGCTTCTTGCGCCTTGGCTCGCGCCGTATCATCCTGACACGCAGCTCTTGGTCGATCGTCTCAAACCGCCCAGCCGGCAACACCTCTTGGGCGCCGATCACCTCGGACGGGACATTCTGAGCCGCGTCATGTGGGGAGCGCGGGTGTCGCTGGCGGTGGGGCTGGTCGCGACGTTCCTCACGGTGGTCATTGGTACAGTGTTTGGCCTGATGTCTGGATACTTTGGCGCCTGGGTCGACGGCGTGCTGATGCGGGCCACGGATGTCTTCCTCGCGTTTCCGGTTTTCATCTTGCTGATCACCGTGGTGGCGATCTATGGATCGAGTGTGTGGCTCCTGATCGCGTTCCTCGGGTTGGCCGCGTGGCCCACCACGGCGCGGCTGGTGCGCGCCGAAGTGCTCTCCATCGCCGCCCGCGAGTTCGTTCTGGCGGCCCGCGCCGTCGGAGCCAGCAACATCCGCATCCTGCTCGCCCACGTCCTCCCAAACGTGGTGTCCGTGCTCGTCGTCGCGGCAACGCTCAGGGTGGCCATCGTGATTCTGATCGAGGCGGGTCTGAGCTATTTCGGACTGGGTGTGCCGCCGCCGACGGCAACCTGGGGCGGGATGGTGGCGGACGGCCGGCTCGTCATGGATACCGCCTGGTGGATTACGACGTTCCCAGGCGTGATGGTCGTGGTCACGGTGTTGGCGTACAACGTGCTCGGTGACGGCCTGCGCGACGTCCTCGATCCACGGCGCAGCCTCCCCGGGCAGTAGGAGGACGAATTCTATGCGGGTCGTGATTGCCACCGACATGGAAGGGGCCGCGGGGGTCGATCGCGTGGAGCAGTGTTTTCGCGGATATCCCGAGGCCTTTGAGACCGGCCGGCGACAGTTGATGGCCGACATCAACGCCTGTATTCGCGGTCTGCGCCGCGGCGGGGCGAAGGATATCAAGGTCGTGGAGGGTCATGCCTGGGGAGAGTTTCACGCGTTCGAGTCTGCCGACCTCGAGGGCGGGCCCGAGGTGGTGCGCGGTCGCCGCGGACGCGAGCCCATGGTCGCATGGGCCGAGAAAGCCGTGCTGCTGGGCTATCATGCGATGGCCGGGACGCCCGATGGCTTTCTCAGCCACACGACGACCGGGTCAACGGCGCTCTCTGTGGGCGGGGAGTCCGTGGGAGAAATGCTGATGACGGCGGCGACCTGCGGGACCGCCGGCGTCCCAGTGCTCCTCGTGACCGGCGATCATGCAACGGTCCGCGAGGCCCGTCACTTCCTGCCCTGGGCGGTGGGTGTGGAGGTCAAACGTGCGACCTCGATCTCCAAGGTGACGCTCCTTCCGCGTGAAGACGCGAGCCGGGCGATCGAAACGGGCGCCGCGGCGGCGATGGCCCGGGCAAACGAGTGTCCGCCGCTGCGTCTGCCCGAGCCGCTGGAGATCGAGGTGCAGTTTCGCGCCAGCGAGTTCGCCGACGGCGCGATGATGCTCCCGATGGCGCGCCGCCAGGGGGACCGCGCGGTGGGGTTCACGGCGCCGACGATCTCGGAGGGGCTGAGGTTCTTCGTCTCCGCGGTCCAGTTGACGACGCAGGCGAGGCAGCGCCCGTTGTGGTCCAAGCTGCAGACCCTGCCCGAAGTCCATCAGATGAGCCGGCAGTGGCTCGAGGAGTTCCTGCGACCATGGCTGGAGCAGCCGTCCCCATTCGTGCCGAATGCGAAGGCTCTGCAGGAGCCATGACCCGGGGGGTCGCCGCAGATGGAGGAAAGGAAAGCTACTCGCACTGCCTATCTCCTCCTGACGGCGATGGCTGTCTGCTTCGCCGGCACGCCGGTTGCCGGCAAACTCAGCGTTGCAGACATCCCGCCATTTACCCTTTCCGCAGTGCGGTTTGTCGTCGGGTCGGGCCTGCTTGCGGTCTGGGCGTCGACAAGGCGCATACCACTCCAGCGTCCCGTTCCCCGGACGCTGGTCTACGTGGCGATAATGGGCGTGACTGCGATTGCGGGGAACAACGTTTTGGCGTTGTATGGCCTTAGGCTTGCGCCTGCGAGCGATAGCGCGATTCTGATTCCGGGACTCGCTCCTGTGTTCACTTCCGCATTGGCGTGGCTTGTCTTGGGAGAGCCGATGAAGAGAAGGACCGTCGCTGGGCTCGCGGCGGCGTTGTGTGGGTTGCTTCTACTATTGCTTGAGCAGAGAGGCGCCGGCACGAATCCGCATCGTCCAAATCGTGCGCCATACCAACTCG
>CBRGMJ010000085.1:0-6347 GCA_967797525.1 uncultured bacterium
GTGGAGGCGGTCTCCTCGTCCACGAGACCTAAGACATCCGTCACGAGGGCCAAGTTGATCGCCCCGTCGGTGTAGGCGCTCAACTGGTCGAGCACCGACTCGGCGTCGCGCACCGACCCATCGGCGCTTCGGACGATTTGGGCCAGCGCCGCCTCATCGATCGTGACACCTTCCTCGTGCGCGATCATTCGAAGCCGCGCCGCGATCTCCGCAAATGAGACACGCCGGAAGTCGAATCGCTGGCAGCGCGAGAGGACGGTCGGCGGAATCTTCTGCGGTTCGGTCGTGACCAGAATGAACACGGCGTGCTGCGGCGGTTCCTCCAGCGTCTTCAGCAGCGCATTGAACGCGCTGGTCGAGAGCATGTGGACTTCGTCGATGATGTAGACTTTGTAGAGGCTGTGTGTCGGCATCAGGACGATCTTTTCTTTGAGATCACGAATGTCGTCGACGCTGGTGTTGCTCGCGCCGTCGATCTCGATGACGTCCATGCTCGTCCCGCGCGCGATGGCTTCGCACGATGGGCAGGTGTTGTCTGGGGTCGGCGTCGGCCCCTGCGCGCAGTTCAGCGCCTTGGCCAAGATCCGCGCAGTCGTGGTCTTACCCGTGCCGCGATGACCGGCGAACAGGTACGCGTGGGTCGTCCGGCCCGCGCGGATCGCGTTCTGCAGGGTGTGCGTAATGCGTTCCTGCCCGATGATCTCTTCGAAAGTTTTCGGTCGCCAGCGACGGTAGACGGAGATATGCGCCACGATGGAACACCTCGGCCCTGATTACTTCGGCGCGCCGCACGAGCCTCCCCTGCCACCGGAGGAAGCCCGTTGCGAACTACCGAACACCCTGACACCGTGACTGGTCCCGCAGCCGTCTCCCTCTTGCCCTCCACCGAACAGGCCCTGCTCACGATTGTGGCGCTCGCCGCAACCGTGGCGCTGCCGCTGTATCTGCTGGTGTTTCGGCCGGTGAGTCGGACAGGCGTCTGGGGTCTCGGCGAGATGGTTGGGGTCGCGTTGTTGCTCATCCCGCTCTATCTGTTTCTCGCGGTCTCGCTGAATCTCGTCGGGTATGAGGCGTTCAGCGAACCGTCCAAGCCGCTGACCATCATCCCGTTTTCGATCGTCACGATCGCCCAGAACGTCGCGTTTGTGGGGCTGTCGGCCTACGTGGTCATAATGCGCTACCGGCTCGGCGCGGGACGCCTGGGGCTACGGTTTGACCGCCTGCTGCGCCACCTGAGCATCGGCGTTGTCGTGGCGGCCGCCGTGGTGCCGCTGTCGCTCGTCAGCGAGAAGCTGGCCGTGTTTCTCATCGGTCTGTTCAGGGGACATGATGCGGCGCGGGCCCTCGCCGCCTACGAGCACCTCCAGGATCCGTTGCGGCCCATGCTCCAGTCGGCGGCGGGCCTGTCGTTTGCGCTTCTGATCCTGTTTCTCCTGGCGGTCGTCGTGCCGATCGGTGAGGAAGTCTTCTTTCGGGGTCTCGTCTACGGTGGGCTGCGTTCACGGTGGGGAGTGGCGATCGGCGCCCTGAGCAGCGCCGCGTTCTTCGCTGCAGTACACACGCAAGTCGTGCACGCGTTGCCGATCTTTGCCCTAGGGCTGCTGCTCGCGCTGGTCTATGAACGCACGGGGAGCCTGGTGCCGGCGATGGTGGCCCACGGCATCAACAACATTGTCGCCGTGCTCTCGGTCTGGCGCGGCTGGACCTTCTAAGCGTCCGCTTTCTTCCCCGCAACCTCGAGCTGTCCCGCGACGCTCATGACATGGAAGCCGCTGTCCACGAAGAGCGTGTTCCCCGTCACCGCGCGTGCCAGGTCGCTGGCAAGAAACACCGCCACGTCGCCGACCTCCTCTTGCGTGATGTTGCGTCGCAGCGGAGCGACTTCTTCGACCGCATCCCTGAAGCCGGACAGGCCCTTCACCGCGCTCGCGGCAAGCGTGCGCAGCGGACCCGCGGAGATGGCATTGACCCGGATATTCGCCGACCCGAGTTCAGCCGCCAGGTACCGGACCTCGCACTCGAGCGCGGCCTTGGCCACAGCCATAACACTATATGAGGGCACAACCCGGTCGACCGCGTTGTACGTGAGCGTCATCACGCTGCCGCCGCCCGCGGCCTGCATCATTGGCCGCGCGGCGCCCGCGCAGGCAACCAGCGAATAGGCGCTGACGTCCATGGCCAGCGCATACCCCTTGCGCGAGATGCTGGAGAACGGCCGTGAGAGGTCCGCGCGATCGGCGAAGGCCAGACAGTGGACCAGGACATCCAGCGCGCCCCAGCGGTCCTGGAGACCGGCAAACACGGCGCCGATCTGCTCGTCCGACGTGACGTCGCACGGAAACATCGGGAAGGCGTCGGCGCCGCCGAACTCGCCCAGCAGTTCGACCAGGTTCTCCTTGAGCCGGTCGCTCTGGTAGGTGAAGGCCAAGGTGGCGCCCTCGCGGTGGAAGCCCTGCGCGATCCCCCAGGCGATGCTTCGCTTGTTCGCGACCCCCATGATGAGGGCCCGTTTGCCGTTGAGCAGCACGGTGCACCTCGCGCCGTGATGTGATCAGAGTGGTGCCGCTATCCGCTTCGGGGCACCCGCGCGGGCTCCCTGTGTGGCTCACGGGTTGCTCGACGCGAGTTTCTGTCGCGCGAGTTTCTCGCGCGCCCACTGATGCCACTTCGGTGGCAATTGCGGCGCCCGCAGCAGACGGTCGGCGTCTGCGCCTTCGCGGAGATAGATGCGCGCAACGGTGCCGGTCGTGACGCCGTGGCCGGGAAGGTGGACGACGCGGACCTCGTCGTCAGCGCCCAGCTCGCCCTCGCCCATGATCCGCAGGTACGCGCCGGGCCGGCCGGCGAGGGAGAAGCGGCGGGGAAATTCGGGGTCGTTCATCCGCGCCCCAAGTTTCCAGCAGGGGATCCGCGGTTGGGCAACCTCGAAGAGCACAGTGCCGATCTCCCAGCGCTCGCCAATCACCGCGCCCGTCACATCCACGCCGGCCAGCGTCAGGTTCTCACCAAAGGCTCCGGGCTCGACCGATCGGCCAAGCGTTGCTTCCCACCACTCCTGATCTTCGCGCGCGTAGGCGTAGACCGCTTTGTCCCGGCCGCCGTGCGCCCGGCGGTCGGCCTGGCCGTCCCCGACGACATTGACCCCTCGCACCGGGATGCGCCCGGTCACGGGGGTCTTCCAAATGGCCGTGGCGTCGGTGCGGCCCATCCAGGTGATGGTCCTGGGGATGCCGACGTTGACCGAGAGGAGACGTCCGGAGATCAGCTCGCGGCTCGCCACTCGAGTGGCACGCGGACCGCCACGACCTCACCCCGCACGCGTTCCTCACCGGTGGACCACACCGAGCAGGTGACGGTCGTCTTGCGTCCGGCGACGTCACGGATTCGGGCGCGCAGCGTGACGGGCGCCGCAATCGGCGTCGGCTTCAAGAACAGCGCGTGCAGAGAGCCGGTCACGTACCAGATGAGGGGGGTGGTGTCCGGCGCTCGGCCCTCACGCCTATAGGCGTCGCCGATCGCCGTGCAGACACTGTGGCAATCGATCAATGAGGCGATCATACCCCCGTAGAGGATGTGTTGCGGCCCTGCCATGAACTCGGGTTTTGGCTGCCACGTGCAGACGGTCTCGTCCCCGTCCCAGTAACTCTTGAGGTGCAGACCGGCGGGGTTTAGGCTGCCGCAGCCCCAGCAGTAGTTCTCTTGTAAGTGATCCTGAATCGCGCTCTGGTCCACACCGGGGAGAATCCGCCGCGGGGGACCAGGATTCCTACCGCCCGTACCACTTGGACGACCAGGTCTTCAGCATCTTCACTTCCTCGCCTTCGACTTTCGCCGACTCCTGCGCCATGGCCCGCAGTTCGGGGCGACTCGCCTTCGTCACAGCGAGGGCGGCCAAGTCGACACTCTGCTTCAGATGAGCGGACATCATCGGGATGTACGCTTGCTCGAGCGCTTTGCCCTGCAGCGCGCGCATCTTCTTGACCGAGTCGGTGACCACGCCGGCGTTTCGCTGGCCCGGCGAGGCGCCCGCATCCTTCAGCCAGGCGAGCATCTTGACCACCTGGCCACTCTTCCGATCGATCATGACCTGGTTCCACTGCAGCAGTTCCGAGTGGTCGGCGTTGAGCGTGGCGGCCATCGCGACCTCGATGGCTTCCTCATGGATCGGGATGAGGGCGCGCATGAACGCGACGTCAAACGCCTGCCCGTTCAGCTTCGCCAGCGCGACGACCGTGGGATTCGGCGCGGTTTTTGGTGTGCTCTGTTGAGAGGCGGGCGCCGTGGCGGCCAGAGGGCTGGCGCCGATCAAGATGATGAGTGCGACGACCAGAAGCCAACGCATGCTGCACCTACCAGAGGGTGACGTCCCGGCTAGAGATCTGGTACTGCCGGTTCGGGCACGTTACGCGCCTTCCGCGCCTTTGGTTTCTCCGCGCGATGGCGATGTCCGCTTCGCTTGCCGTTGCCCAGCGCGGGCCGGACGATGTTGTCCAGGATCGTGACAACTTGAGCATCCCACTGCTGTCCCGCGCCGAAAAGCAGGATGTCGAGGGCGTCAGTTTCGGAGACCGCCGGTCGATAGGGCCGGTTCATGGTCAGCACGTCGAACGCGTCGGCGACCGCCACGATACGTGCGCCAAACGGGATGCGATCGCCTTCGAGACTGTCGGGATACCCGCGGCCGTCCCACCGCTCATGGTGCGAGCGGATGATCGCGCTGATCTCCTCGCCGTCGAGCAGGTATCGGCACAGGTCGGCGCCGAGCGCCGTGTGCTTGGTCATCATCTTGTACTCGTCGGCGGACAACGCCGCGGGTTTTCGCAGCAGACCGTCGGGCACGCCGACGTAGCCGATGTCGTGGAGCAACCCCGCGCGGCGGATGATGACGGCTTCCGCCGGGTCCAGGTTGGCCGCCGTGGCCAGACGGGCTGCATGCCCCGCTACGCGCCGCAGGTGGCCTTCGGGATACAGACTCCGGGATTCCAGCGCGACGGCCAGTTCTTGCAGCGCGGTCTCGGCACGCTCGAGGTTATCGTGCACGCGCCCCGCACGCACCAGGCATTGCGTCCACGACGTGACCTCGTCCTGGTTGAACGGTTTGCGCAGGACGGCGTCCGCGCCGCTCTTCCGCCAGATGTCCTCGATATCGTGCGAGGTCGTCATCACGATCATCGGCAGCGCACGGATGGAGTCGACCTCGCGCAGCCGACGCGCCATCGTGACACCGCCGCCATCGGGCATCGCGGTATCGAGCATGATCAAATCGGGCTGCTCGGTTTCGATGATCTTGAGGAATTCCTTGCCGTCTTGAACGGTGACGACGATGTGGCCTTGCCCGTTCAACAAACGGCGAAGGAACTTACGGCTTTGTGCATCGGGATCGGCGATGAGGATTGTGCTTTCGACCGCCACAGCGCTACCTCCCGTTGTCCTCCCGGACCCCAGCCGCGGGTGGCCGAGTGCGGGCCCGGGAGGACACCGTTCCCCAGGAACATCGCACAAAGAAAGAGGATCTCGCTTGGATCACGAAACCCTCCTCGGCAACCCAGCCGGCCGCTTGGGCCCTGTTGGCTTTGCGTCCCCGCCTCGCGGCGGGTTTGCCTTTTCGTGAGCGCTTCAACAGAATTTGTGCCCAGAAGTTGGTACACCTAGACATTCGGTCTGACTTGTTGCTTTCGCTATGCCCGGACCGCCGGTCTGCATCTCCAGATCCTCCGGCGGTCGTGAGTTGGAGCCGCTGCGGCCCGGGCATAGGGCAGTCCGCGAGAGTTTTGCCGAGTGAGATAGTCATCTGATTCATCGGCAAGGTCATCGTACGCCATCTCGGTTCAGCGGTGATGAGGGGAGTGTTGGGTTTTGGTTCAGATCAGACCAGCTTGTACCCCACCCCTCGGACTGTGACTATCCTGGTGGGGCGCTCTGCGGCATCCCTGAGCTTCTTGCGGATATTGAGGATATGGACGTCCACTGTCCGGTCGACGACGACCGCCTCGCCATTTGGATAGATGCAACGGATGAGGTCCTCGCGCGGGAAAACCCGTTGAGGGGCCTCAAGGAGCGCCCGGAGCAGCCGAAACTCGATGGGGGTTAGGGTGACCTCCGTACCCCCGATGAAGGCACGGTGCGCTTCGATATCCATTTCGAGGTCTGCGTGCTTGAGCACCTGGGGTATGGCCGGCTGACGCGGAGCCGCACGACGCAACATTGCCTGGACCCTGGCGGTGAGCTCTCGCACGCTAAACGGCTTTGTCACGTAGTCGTCGGCCCCAGTAGTGAGGCCGACGACCTTATCGGTTTCGGTGGCTGCGGCCGTCACCATGATGATAGGAATATCCGATTGGGCCCGA
>CBRGMJ010000086.1:0-6340 GCA_967797525.1 uncultured bacterium
GGCCGGCTGGAGCTGGTGCATCCCCCTCAAGGATCGCCTGTCCGTCGGCATCGTCGTGAGTCCGTACGCCGCGGCTCGGCTTGGACGCAGTCCCGCCGAGCGGCTAGCGGCGGCGCAGGAAGGCCGGGATGTCCAGGTCGTCGATGAGCCTGACGGGCTCCTTCGGCCGCTCCGCCCGCTCCGTGGTCGCGGCCACGGGCTCTTCGACGCGGCGCACCAAGTCGAACCCGGTTGCGATCACGGTAATCCGCACCTCGTCCTTGCTCTTCTCGTCGATCACGGCGCCAAAAATGATATTCGCTTCTGGATCGGCGGCCTCGCGGATGATCTGCGCCGCTTCGCTCACCTCGAGCAGGCCCAGATCGGTGCCACCGGTGACATTGATCAGCACCCCGCGCGCGCCCTCCATCGACGTTTCCAGCAGGGGGCTGCTGATCGCCGCCTGCGCCGCGCGTGTCGCCCGCTCCTCGCCCGACGCCACGCCGATCCCGATCAGGGCCGATCCGGCTTCGGCCATGATCGTGCGGACGTCTGCGAAGTCGAGGTTGATCAGACCGGGAATGGTGATGAGGTCGGCGATGCCCTGCACGCCCTGACGCAGCACGTCGTCCGCCGTGCGGAAGGCCTCGATGACCGTCGCCTGCCGATCGATGATCTGCAGGAGCCGGTCGTTGGGGATGGTGATCAGCGTGTTCACTTTCTGGCGCAGGCCTTTGACGCCCTCTTCCGCGGCGCTGGCGCGTCGCTTGCCCTCGAACCCAAAGGGTCTCGTGACGACGCCGATGGTCAACGCATTGTGCTCGCGCGCGATCTCGGCGATCACCGGCGCGCCCCCGGTCCCGGTCCCACCGCCCATGCCCGCGGTGATGAACACCATGTCCGCGCCGGTCAGCGCTTCCCGCAGCTCATCGCGGCTCTCCTCGGCCGCCTGCCGGCCGACGGCGGGATCGCCGCCGGCGCCCAGCCCTCGTGTCACCTTCGCCCCGATGTGGATCTTCTTGTCGGCCGACGAGAGCGCAAGCGCCTGCGCGTCGGTGTTGATTGCGATGAATTCGACTCCGCGCAATCCCGCCGAGATCATGCGGTTGACGGCATTACTCCCACCGCCTCCTACCCCCACCACCTTGATCGCGGCATACCGACGGAGATCACGCTCAACATTGGCCATGTTGCTCCTCCTCGATGTAAGATCCCGAGGTCCGATGTGGGTTACCCCCCCTGGAGGATCTCCCTCACCCATTCCCGGGCACGCTCCCAAACCGAACTCGTCCCATTGCGATGTACGGTCCTGACCTGCGTCCGCGCCGTGGCGCCGTGGACGACCAGCCCGACACCGGTGCTGTGCGCTGGACTGCGCACGGCCTCGGCCAGCCCCGACACATGGTTCGGCGCGCCGATGCGGGCCGGCATACCGAGCCGCCGCTCAGCGTACTCCTCCAACCCCTCGAGTTGCGCCGTGCCGCCGGTCAGCACAATGCCCGCCGGCACTCGGTGTGTGTATCCGCTGCGCCCGATCTCGGCCTGGATCAGCGAGAAGATCTCGTCCAACCGCGGCTCGATGTACTCGGCCAGCAACCGCCGAGGCAGCACGCGCGGTTCGCGGCCCCCGACGTTGAACACCTCGATCATCTCACCTTCGGTGACGATGGCCGGCATCGCCGCGCCCCATCGAATCTTGAGTTTCTCCGCCTCAGGCATCGGCGTGCGCATGCCGACCGCGATATCGCTCGTCAGGTGCGCGCCCGCGACCGGCAAGATGCCCACGTGGCAGAGCCCGCCGTTGGCGAAGATGCCGATGCTTGTCGTCCCGCCACCAAGGTCTGCGACGACGACGCCGAGGTCTCGCTCGGCCGCGGTCAGCACGGCCGCCGCTGATGCCAGCGGTTCGAGCACCATCTCATCGACGTCGAGACCGGCGCGCTGCGCGCATTTTGCGACGTTGGCCAGCGCGGTTGCGACCCCGGTGACGATGTGCGCTTCGACTTCGAGCCGCGTGCCGAACATGCCGACCGGTCGCTTGACGCCGTCCTGCCCGTCGACAACGAAGTCGCGCGGCAGCAGGTGGATGATCTCGCGATCCGAGGCAGGCAGTGCGGCCATCCGCGCCGCGTCGATCACACGCGCGACGTCGCTTTCGCCAATCTCGTGGTCACCCCGCGCCACCGCCACCACCCCCCGGCTGTCGGCGGAGGCAATGTGCTCGCCCGAGACGGCCACATAGGCCGCTGATACTTTCACGCCTGCCATACGTTCCGCGCGCTCGACGGCCTGCTCGATCGCGGACACCGTGGAGTCCAGATCCACAACGACGCCGCGGCGAACGCCGCTCGAGGGCGCGATCCCGGCACCGACGATGTGCACATCACCGTCTTCGTCCACCTCGCCGACGATGGCGCACACCTTGGTGGTTCCAATGTCCAGACCCGCAAGCGGGCCCCGACGCGCCATATGCTACCTGTGGTAGGGTTGAGTCTTGTGCGCCCCTAGATCTGGGTGCGCTATTCCACGCCTACCTCGCTTCTCCTCCTGCAACCGGTTTCACCACAATCGAGCCGGCGTACCGCAGATCAATCGAGGCAACCGACAGACGCCTCGCGCGAAGCGCCACGAGCAACCCGGGCACCTGCGCCAGCCGATCGGACAGACCTGAGGGACCTCCGGCCCGCACCTCCAGCCCGGATCGCATGACAAACGTGAGATCAGGGCCGGGCGCGACGATGACCTTGAACACCTCCGCGGCCAGGGCGTCCGGCAGCGCGGCCAGCGCGTCCAACGCGGTCTTCCAGGCGTCGGACGAGACGCGCGTCCCCGGACGCACCAAACCGGAACGACCGCTCCGATCGACGACGCGGACCAGATCGCCCGGATGTGGACCCACCTCCACCACCATGAGTTCCTCGTCGACGAGCGCAAACTCGTTGCCCAGCACCACGGCGATCACCGGGCGCCGTTCAACAATGGCAATGCTCATCGCGTGGGGGGGCCGCACCCGCACCGCGGCGGTCTTGATCCGAGGATGCGTGGTCAGACGCGCCGCCACGGCGGCCGCGTCAACGGCGAAGACCCGCTGGCCGGGCCGCAGCCCCGAGAGCGTGCGGATCGTCGACCCGTCCAGGGTCACGGCGCCGGTGACGTCGATGCGCTCGATCGCAAAGAGCGAGGACTGCGGCAGCGCCGCCGCCGCACACAGCGCGGCCATGACGATCGCAAATCGGGCCGGGACTCTGCGGCGAGTGGGCGTGGACGGAGACGGGGTCGGAGTCGGCACGGTGTGTACGGCGATGATCGTCGCTAGAATTCGCCGAGGAGTTTGACCTCCATCTCGAGGATCGTCCCGGTGCGCTCGCGCACGCGCACCTTAACCTGTTCGGCGAGCCCGATCACCTCGGCTGCGGTGGCCCTGCCATCATTCACGATGTAGTTGGCATGGATCTCGGAGACCCTGGCGCCACCCACCGTCAACCCCTTGCCCCCAGCTATGTCGATCAGGCGTCCCGCGTGATCACCGGGCGGATTGCGAAACACGCAGCCCGAGCTCGGCGGACCGATCGGCTGCGTGGCGCCGCGGTGCGCCAGCCACGCGGTCAGACGCTCCATGATGGCTGCGGGATCGCCGCGCTGCAGGCGAAACGTCGCGCCGACGACGACCCACGGGTGGTGCTGCAGAACAGATACGCGGTACGCGAATCCCAGGGCCGCGCGGTCGAGGCGCCGATCGCCATCGGGCGTGTACACGTCGGCCGCCTCGATCACGTCTTCCATCGCGTGGCCGTGCGCGCCGGCGTTCATCACCACACTCCCGCCCACCGATCCCGGGATGCCGGCGGCAAACTCCAACCCCGCCAACCCTGCCCGGGCGCACCGCAACGCCAGCGCGGGCAGACCGGCGCCCGCCTCCGCCGTGACGCGGTCGCCGTCGATGTCGACGCGGTCCACACCCTTGCCGATCTTCACGACGATGCCGCGGAGGCCCCGATCGCCCACGAGGACGTTCGATCCCGCGCCAATGAAGGTCGGCCTGATGTCCTCGCTGGTGAGGACGCGCATCGCCGCGCGCAGCTCACCCGCGTTCCGCGGAATGACGAGGATATCGGCCGGGCCCCCGATGCGGAATGCCACGTGGCGGGCGAGCGGCGCATCGCGCCGGACGTCCCGCACGCCTTCACGCAGGCGGCGTTCGAGCCCCGCGAGGGTCGCCGCGGGCATCAGGACCGGCCCTCCGCCTGCACGCGGGCCTGGGCGTGGCCCGCCGCATCACGCGCCGACAGCCGGGCCAGGAACGTATCCGCCGCCACGCCGATATCGCCCGCCCCGAGCGTCAGCACCATATCGCCCGGGGTGACCAGACTCTCGAGCAGATCCAACGCGTCATTGGTGTCGGGCCGAAAATGCACCGGCCGCTGCCGGGCGATCTCGTCCACGATCAACCGCGCGCTCACGCCGGGTAGCGGCGCTTCGTCCGCCGCGTAGATCTCGGTGACGACCACCTCGTCGGCGGCCTGAAACGCGCCGCCGTATTCGGCGAACGTCGTGCGGGTGCGCGAGAAGCGGTGGGGCTGGAACAAGACGATCAGCCGGCGGTGCGGCCACCCTTCGCGCGCGGCGTGTATGACCGCCGCGACCTTGACCGGGTTGTGGGCGTAGTCGTCCACGACGAGCACGCCGCCGGCTTCGCCGCGGAGCGCAAACCGACGCGAGGCGCCCCGAAACCCTCGCAGCGCGTCGACGGCGGTCTCGACCGGCACGCCGGCCTGCGCCGCGGCTGCGATGGCGCCCAAGGCATTGGCAACGTTGTGCCGGCCCGGGACCTCGAGCACCAGTTCACCGGCGCGCCGGCCACCGTACCACAGGGCCGTCCTCGTGGTGGCGCTTTGGATCGCGAGAATCTCGCCGCGCACGTCGGCGTCGGCCGAGAACCCGTACGTCAGGATGGGGCGCGCGAGGTGCTCGCGAAGACGGCGCACTTCCGGATGATCGATGCACAGCACCACGTAGCCGCGGTCGTCGACCCCGCGCAGAAACCGCAGGAACGTGTCGGTGAGATGTCCCACGGACGTGTAGTAGTCCCGGTGATCCGTCACGTCGAGGCTCGTCAGCACGGCCGCAAACGGGGTCACGTGCAACAACGACCCGTCGCTCTCGTCGACTTCCGCGACGATCCACTGACCGCCGCCGATACGCACGTTGCCGCCGTATTCGGACACGTCGGCGCCGATGAGCGCCGTCGGATCGTACCCACCGGTGATCAGGACGCGGGCCAGCATCGCGGTGGTGGTCGTTTTGCCGTGGGTGCCGACGACGCCGATCGACCGCCCGGCGGCCATCACGTACCCCAGCACCTCGGCGCGATGCCTGATGGGAAGGCCCAGGTCGCGCGCGGCGCGCAGCTCTTCGGTATCGCCCCCAATCGCCCGCGACACGACCACGACGTCGACCCCGCGCACGTGCGTGGGACTGTGACCGACCTCCACCGCGCACCCCGCGCGCCGCAGCCGGCCCGTGGCTTCCGACGCCCGGAGGTCGCACCCCGAGACCACGAGACCGCGCGCAGCCAGCACCTGCGCGAGGGCGCTCATCCCGGCGCCGCCGATCCCGATGAAATGCACGTGTCCGCCCGCGGGGATCACGCCTTCGCCTCCTGCGTCGATCGCTGCGACGCCATCGACAGGACGATCCCCGCCACGACATCCGCCGCATCGGGCCGGCCCAGACCCCGGCTGGCCTGACTCATCTTCTCGCGGCGCGCGTGATCGCCGATCAGCGCGAGCACGGTATCGACCAGCGCCGTCCCTTCGAGGGCGCGGTCCGCAACCCGCACGGCGGCTCCGGCGCGCTCAAGGACGGCGGCATTCTCCTCTTGATGGTCGTCGGCGGCATGAGGAAACGGCACCAGGATCGCCGGCAAACCCCACGCGGTGAGTTCCGCCAACGTCGACGCGCCCGCGCGACACACGACCAGATCCGCGCACGCATAGGCGTCGCCGACCGGATCGAGGAACGGCACCGCGATCTGCCGGATGGCCGGCGGGCCAACGTGCTCGCGATGTCCGATCGCCTGTCTGACCCACTGCAGATGTTCCGCGCCGGTGTGGTGCAGAATCTGCAGGCGCGACTCGTACATGAGCAGATCGGCCATGCGGCAGACGCCCCGGTTCACGTTGAGCGCGCCCTGGCTGCCGCCGATCACCAGCAGGGTCAGGCGGTCGGGGGACAATCCCCAGCGCTCTTGTCCGCGCCGCCGATCGCCCTCCAGCGCCCGCCGGCGAACGGGAACCCCCGTCACATCAGTGCGCCGGCCGGGGAGCCGCCGGGCGGCGTCCGCATGTGGAACGGAGATCGA